>CAKRVQ010000080.1 GCA_934408795.1 uncultured Eubacteriales bacterium | reverse complement strand
CCGTGTAGGGGCGTATCTCGGAATAGACATGATTTTCGCGGACTCTTCTTGCGATGAGCTGATTATACTGACCGCCGAAGTCAAGAACAAGAACCTTTTCCATATTCATCCTCTTTACTGAATTTGTGACCTGACTGTTTTGAGGCTTTCTGTACTCCCCCGCCCGTTTGTCGAAGCGGCACCGCCCGACGCGGATTCGGGTGAATTTTACAGAAAAAGCCGGATTTTTATTTACCGTACCTTGCCATTATAACAAATTCCCGCCCTTGTGTCTATATCCAAAGAGCAAAGAATTATCATTATGTTCTTTGATTTTTCGGCATTATTTAAGTGATTTGACCGCTGCCGACACATCCGTCGCGTTAAATATATAGCTTCCCGCCACAAGGACATCGGCACCCGCATCAACACAGAGCCTGCCGGTCTCGGCGTTTATTCCGCCGTCCACCTCAAGAAGGAAAGAAAGACCGCGCCGCTCACGCTCCGCTTTAAGAGCCGCGAGCTTGTCCCGTGCCGAAGGCATGAACTTCTGCCCGCCGAATCCGGGTTCTACCGACATAACCAATACCATATCGCAAAGAGGAAGATACCCGAATATCTCCTCGGGCCTCGTTGCGGGCTTGATAGACAGTGTGGATTTGCATCCGAGCGAACGGATCTCTCTCAATGTTTCCTCGATCGGAGAACCTGCTTCAAAATGAAAACCGAGCCTGTCGCAAAGAGGGGCAAAGTCCTTTATATACCTGTTCGGTCGATCGATCATAAGATGAACATCCATAGGCAGCTTTGAGTGTTTCCCGAACGATTTCAGCACGGATGCTCCGAAAGAAATATTCGGGACGAATATACCGTCCATAACATCAATGTGAAGCATGTCGGCTCCCGCAGCCTCGACCTCATTGAGCTTATCAATGCAGTCAAGGTAGTCGATCCCGAGCACCGAAGGTGAAACCATCGCCATATTTTTCCTCTTTCCCCCGCCGGACAGTTCGGCTGAAAACGCCGTCCCCGCCGATGTAAAATATTTCTACCTGTTCATTTTATTACACAAATGTCTTTCGGTCAAGCACATATTGGCGATCGGAATGAAATTTACCGTCTTTCGTTTGCCTGATCGAAAGACTTATCTTCTGTCCTTTATATCGGTCGAAGCAAGTCTTGTTCCTAAAAGCATGACCGCAGCCGAGACGGCAATGCCGAGCAGCAGATCCGCAAGCTTTGCGGAAGCTTTATCGGATGCGAGTGCGGATGATGTCACCGATCGCAGCAATGTAAAAAGCGAAACGACCGCGTCCGCCTCCGAAATGCCGCGCAGTGTCATAAGTAATTCCGATCCTCTTTTTCTTGCTTTTTTCCCGTTGTACAAAGCAAGGCCGAGCTTATACAATGTATAAACGGCGATCGACAGTGTTACCGCACGGGCGTTTTTGTCCCCTGCTCTGCCGAGAGCCGAGAGGGAGACCGATATCAGAAGGACGATACTCATGGCTATGAGCATTACACCCGTAAAATGTCTCGCCGACTCAATACCCGCATCTTTTCGGTAACTGTCATGCGAGATCGCGATCCGCGCGACACGGAACCGTGCGGATGAAAGCAGCGCATAATAAAAGAGAAGCGTGAAGTACCACAACGAACCGTAGATGATACCGAGCACACCGTTGTATACAGCATAGCAGGCATTGAGAGTAAGACTTGCATATGCGAAGATCGCGGCGCGGAACGGAGGCTCGGTGAGTGCCCGATCAATAAACTTTCGCTTTCCTTTCATGTACACCCTCCTTTTTTCGCGACGGATAATATTTTAACCCTTCCGTCTGTTGTAAAATCCGCGGGATTATGTTAAAATGATTTTTAAAGCGGTTTTCGGGCGTTGCAGACGACTGTCCGTCGCACGGCGCGGCGGAAGCGAAAACGCCGAACATCACCGCAAACTAATCGAACGGGAGAAAACAAAGTGTCGTTACCTTTGGAAAGAATTCGCAATTTTTGCATAATCGCTCATATCGACCACGGCAAATCAACACTTGCCGACCGTATGCTTGAGCACACAAATTCGGTCGCCAAGCGCGATATGGAGGATCAGATACTTGACAGTATGGATCTTGAGCGCGAACGCGGGATAACAATAAAAGCGCACCCGGTTACATTATATTATACCGCCGCCGACGGTAATGAATACGAATTGAATCTTATAGACACACCCGGACACATCGATTTTAACTATGAAGTGTCCCGATCGCTTGCGGCATGCGAAGGCGCAGTTCTTGTTGTCGACGCGTCACAGGGGATCGAAGCCCAGACACTGACAAACACATACCTTGCCGCCGATCATGGGCTTGAGATACTGCCCGTCATTAACAAAATAGACCTGCCCTCCGCCGACCCCGAGCGTGTGCGTGCCGAGATAGAAGATGTGATAGGCATTCCCGCAGATCACGCCCCCTTGATATCGGCAAAGAGCGATATAAACATAGACGAGGTACTCGAAAAGATAGTCACGGAATTCCCCGCGCCGAAGGGCGACCGCAGTGCACCGCTCACCGCCCTCATCTTCGACAGTTATTATGACGCTTATAAAGGTGTCATTGTCTATTTCAGAGTCGTAAGCGGAAAGATAAAAAAAGGCGACCGTATAAAGCTTATGGCGACCGGAGCCGAATTTGACATTGTTGAGCTCGGGCGCAAGATCGGCACCGCTCAGGTGCCTTGTGACATCCTCGAAGCAGGTGAAGTCGGCTATATTTCCGCAGCTATCAAGACCGTTTCCGAAGCGCGGGTGGGCGACACGATAACACTTGCATCCGCACCGGCAAAAGAACCGCTTGAAGGCTACAGAAAGGTGAATCCCGTTGTCTTCTGCGGTATCTATCCCGCCGACGGAGCGCAATATACCGACCTGCGCGAGGCACTTGAAAAGCTCCAACTCAACGACGCCTCCCTCCTTTTTGAGCCCGAAAGCTCGGGAGCTCTCGGGTTCGGATTCCGCTGCGGATTTTTGGGACTTCTGCATATGGAAATAATCCATGAGCGTCTTGAAAGAGAATACAATCTCGATCTCGTCATGACAGCGCCGAGCGTTGTATATAAATTCCGCCTTAACGACGGCAGTGAGGTAGATGTCGACAACCCGACCCATTATCCCGACCCGGGAAGCATAGTTTCCGCCATGGAGCCGATATCGGATGTGCACATCTACAGTCCGAACGAATATGTCGGGGCGATAATGCAGCTCTGCCAGGAGCGGCGCGGCGTTTATAAGGATCTGCACTACATCGGCAGCAGGGTCGATATTCATTACATTATGCCCGTCGCCGAAATCATATATGACTTTTTTGACGCACTGAAATCCAGGACAAAAGGATACGCAAGCTACGATTATGAAGCCAAGGGCTACGAAGAATCCAAGCTTGTCAAACTCGATGTCCTTCTCGCAGGAGAAACTGTCGATGCACTCTCGTTTATCGTTCACAGCGACGGAGCATACGCAAGAGCCCGTAAGATCGCAGAAAAGCTCAGAGATTATATTCCCCGCCAGTTGTTCGAAGTCCCGATACAGGTGGCGATCGGAGGCAAGGTCATCGCACGCGAGACGGTAAAGGCTATGCGCAAGGATGTCCTTGCCAAGTGCTACGGCGGCGATATCACCCGTAAGAAAAAGCTGCTTGAAAAGCAGAAGGAAGGTAAAAAGAGAATGCGCTCCTTCGGATCGGTAGAGGTCCCTCAGGAGGCATTCATGGCAGTCCTAAAGCTTGATGAATAATCGCAGTGATCGGTGATCATACCCGCTTGCCGTCGGTCGGTCAACAAAGACCGAATGCGGGCGCGCAAAAAAATGAATATCAAGGCTATATATAGGTTATGACAAACGAGGGTCAGGCAGCAGCGTAAACGCTGCTGCCTGACCCTCGTTTTGTTATATACCGCAGTTTATATTTCTATGAGAACAAGACGGCAGGTCCGCCGTTTTGATTCTTTCCCGAAAAAAAGACCGACGGCAGCGCCGCACCGCGCCGAAGGCGCGGCAAACGGGCACATATGTCCGCTTTCCTCAAAAAAACGATCTTTCGGCGGGCTTTCGTCCTGCACCGTGCCCCCGCTGCCCGTTTTGCGCCCTTCTCAGGAAGGGCGCGCGGCGCTGCCGAAAGCACACTGAGAAATATGAATATCGACATTTCTTTTCTTTCCTCGACATCGTTAAGTGATGACGGTATAATCTCCGACTCATACGAAGCCTTGGTCTCGTTGAGAAAAGCCGTTATCGGAAGCTCGGACATCGTTGTTGCTTTATTGGACAGTCATAAACTTCATAAAAAATCCCTTTACACCCTCTGCAGGGCTGAGGATGTAACCGAATTGATCATACTGTAGTACGGTATACCGCTCTCTCGGCTGCGGATATGCGGGGCACGGCGCAAAAAGCGCCGTGCCCTCTGTTTTTACTCTTGATTTTATTATGTGATTTTCGGTTTATAAATACAAAACGATCCGTTTTTTTGCCGCAATCGCAACACTCGGCAGACAAAGAATAAATAAATTTTCATTGTAAATAATAACATCACGGATGATCGACATTTCCGATCCTTCCGCTTTCCGCGCCGGCGAATCATACACTCAAGGAGCGAAGGGCAAAAAATGCCGTGCGGTAACGGTGCGGCGGCGGATACGGAAGTCACTCATCACAATGAATCGGAGGAATTAACAGTGAAAAAAGCAATCGGAATAATATTGATGCTATGCATGGTCACGGCACTTTTCACCGGCTGCTCCGGCAGTAAAAAAGGAAGCGTTTATTATCTCAACTTTAAGCCGGAACAGGACGGATCCTGGCAGACCCTCGCAAAGGAGTACACAAACAAGACCGGTGTTCAGGTAAAGGTCCTGACCGCGGCGGAAGGAACCTACAGTCAGACCCTGACATCAGAGATCGAAAAGACCGACGCCCCCACCCTGTTTCAAGTCAGCGGTGCGGTTGCTCTCGACACTTGGCGCGATTATTGCTACGACCTTAAGGGCAGCGCAATATACGGAGAGCTGACAAGCGATGACTTTGCGCTCATTGAAAACGATAAGGTTTTGGGCGTCGCCTATGTTTACGAAGGTTTCGGTCTCATAACCAACAAAAAGCTGCTTTCAAAGGCAGGATATTCGGTCGACGATATAACCTCTTTCGACAAGCTCAAGGAGGTTGCCGAAAGCATAACAAAGCGTAAGAATGAGCTCGGATTCTCTGCGTTTTCATCTTCGGGTCTCGACAGTTCTTCAAGCTGGCGGTTCTCGGGACACCTTGCCACCCTTCCCCTCTTTTATGAATTCCGCGACGACGGCATAACCAAGCAGCCCGCGTCGATAAAAGGAACCTATCTTAACGAATACAAGCGTATCTGGGATCTTTATATAAATAATGCGACCTGCCAGCCCTCGGTACTCTCGACCAAGACCGGATCGGATGCGGTGGCAGAGTTTACAAGCGAAAAATGCGTCTTTTTCCAGAACGGAACATGGATGTACAGCGATGTCAAGTCGATCGGGGATGACAATCTCGGTATGATACCCATATACTTCGGAGTGGACGATCAGAATCAGGGTCTTTGCTGCGGAACCGAGAACTATTGGGCGGTCAACGCTAAAGCAAGCGAAGAAGATATCAAAGCAACACTCGACTTCCTCGAATGGGTCGTCACAAGCGATCAGGGCACCGAAGCTTTGGCTAAGAATATGGGATTCGTATCACCGTTCAAAAAAGCAAAGCAGACCGAGAATGTTCTTTGCAATATAATGAACGACTATGTCGCCTC
>CAKRVQ010000079.1 GCA_934408795.1 uncultured Eubacteriales bacterium | reverse complement strand
ATGGAGGTCAGTTCCCCTTTCTTGCCGAGGAACCTTACTCTGACATCATCAAGCTCCCGAAGATCCTTTGCCGATCTTAACGAGCTGATAGCCTCCTGCCTGATCTGTTCAAGCTTTTCTCTCATCTTTATTCCTCTCTTTTTTCGTAAGGAACGAAAGCAAACAAAAAAAGCTCCGTCCCCCGATATTATATCCTGGGACGAAGCATAACTCTCCGCGGTACCACCCGAATTCCCGACCTGCATGATACAAAAGGTCAATGCCGTCGGGCACTCAATTGCGAATATAACGGTTCGCGGCCGACCGAGCCTACTCCGAGTGGAAACACCCGTTTTTGCACGGCAGCTCCGGAGCGAACTTCGATCATCTGTTATCCCGATGCCGCTTTCAGCCGATGACGGCAATCTCTTTTCGGGTCAGGAAGATCTACTCTTCTCCTTCTCAGCCTTTCTGCGATTTATTTGATTATATCATCGTTTTCGGCGGATTTCAAGGGGTTTCGGAGAAATAATACATACGGACCGTTGAATTATCGTGCCTCGATCTCGCTGCCTCTTCTTTACAAAACGATCATTTAATGGTATAATTTACGAAACGGTCGGAAAAGTGCCGCAAAGGCGGGTCGACAGGCACCTTTGCCCCCGCCGATCGACGGCACCGTCGGACAAAGCAAAAAAGCGGAACGCGCCCCATCGGCGCCGTATTCATATAACGGAGGTTTATATCACAATGGGTTATTACGAAACATTCAACGACAGCTTTATAGAGCAGCTCGTCAAGGTGAAGCTCGGCGGAGTCAGGATCACGGCGATACTGCTGACATATTTTTTCGGAACCGCAGCGTCGGCGGTCCTGTTCTGGACGTCGATAATGATCGGCTTCCCCGCCGTCGGTGTTCTCGCGGTATTCGGCGTGATGTTTGTCTCATGGCGCTCCGCGGGTCAGTTCAGGGTCGAATATGAATACGCAGTGACCAACGGAGAAGTCGACATCGACAAGATAATCAACGAGCGCAAGCGTCAACGCGTTCTGAGCTTTAAGTGCTCGGACATAGAAAATATGAAAAAATACACCAAAGGCGAAAATGTGCCCGACAGCATCAAAACAAGGATATTTGCCTGCACGCCTGACGAAAACTCATATTCCCTTACCGTTCGTACAAAAAACGGCTCGGCTGCTTATGTTGTTATGTCGCCCGACGAGAAAGTGCTTGAAGCCATAAAAGCGGGTATGCCGCGCGGCCTCAAGCTTGAGATCTTCGGCACTGTCTGAAAACCGTCCGACCGAGCGTAACGGCAAGGTCGGATATTTTTATACACAAGCGGTACGGTACACGGCGCTGTCGCGTTGTACGGGCCGTGCAGTGACGCGAAGCGTCGCTCGGCGGCAGCCTGAATCGCGGATGCCGCTGTAATCGCAATGTTATGTAAACCTTAAAGCCGATCTATATGACCGGTCGCAATTCTCAAAGGAGGCGAAGCATTACGGAAGTCATAAACGAGGGTATGCTTAAAAACCTGATCCCGCATTTTTCAAAAGAACATCACAAGGGAACCGGCGGCACCGCGCTTTTGTTCTGCGGCAGTGTCGGATATGCCGGAGCGGCAGCACTCTCGGCAGCGGGATGCTTACGGTGCGGAGTCGGGATAGTAAGGTGTGTCGTTCCCGAAAAAATATACCCGATCGTGTCCTCTGCGGTTCCCGAAGCGGTGTTTTCCGTCGGCGGGGGACGGGATCGGATCACGAAAAAAGATGTGCAGAGGGTCATAAAAAACAATTACCGCGTTTCTTCGGTTCTTATAGGCTGCGGGATCGGAACAAAAAGCGGCACCGAAAGGGCGGTCGAAGATGTCCTTCGTGAATTTAATGTGCCGACCGTAATAGATGCCGACGGTCTAAACCTGCTCTCAAGCCGCATATACTGTATAAAGCGGCATCCCGACACAATCATCACGCCTCATCCCGGTGAAGCGGCAAGACTGCTCGGCACCACGGCGGAGGATATTCAGAACGATCGACTTTCGGCAGTGGTAAAACTTTCCGAAATCACAGGAGGAATTGCCGTTCTTAAAGGGCATAATACCCTTATAGCAGATACAAACGGCAATGTTTTTGTTTGTCCGTTCGGCAATCCCGGAATGGGAAAGGGCGGCAGCGGCGATGTGCTTTCCGGAATGATAACCGCATTTCTCGCTCAGGGAATGAATCCGCTCGATTCGGCGATACTCGGCGTCTCGCTTCACTCGCTCGCGGGTGACGCGGCAGCCAAACGACTGGGAAAAATTTCGATGATGCCAACCGACATAATTAAAGCGTTGCCCGATGTAATAAAGAATCTTTATTGAAGGAGCTTTAACGCCAATGACCGACAGAAAAAATCGTATTATCCCGATTATCGCAATGCTTTTGATGACCGCAGCACTGTTCTGCGGCTGCTCACAGAAGCAGGAGATCGAACCGCGCACGGCAGGATTCTCGTGCAAAGCTCAAGTTGACTGCAGCGGAACCGAATTTACCTGCGATCTTACGATCGGAGAAAACGGGACTGCCTCCGCGAAGATAACCGAGCCCTCAAGCCTTAAGGGACTGTCCTGCAGCTATAACGGAGATAAGATAACTCTGTCTTACCTTGGTATAAAAAAGGAGATCGACCCCTCTAAGTACACCGAATTCGGATATTTTTCCGAAGTGCGGCGAATACTCCTCTCAGTGCCCGAAAATGCCGAAGCAGCCGTGAAGAACGGTGCTTACACCTATGAAGGTGAATGCTCCGCAGGCTCATATACGATAGAATTCCGCGCCGACGGATTCCCGGTAAAGGTCACCCTCCCCTCCGAGGATCTCACAGTGACATTTTCCGATTTTGAATACTACAACGCCGCATCGGCGAATTGACCGCTCGGCGAAGCATAATATCTCTGTCCGAAGGACAATATGACTCGCCGCCGGGCGAATACAACCGAGGCGCACTTCCTTACGGGGGTGCGCCTCGGTGCGTCGTCTGCATCTTTTTCTGCAGTCGTCTGTTTTTTTGATTTTCTTACATCGATCGGCTTTCGGTTTGCAGCTTCCAGTCAACCGTCTGTTTCTTTCCGCCGACAAAGTCCCGATAAATAACGGGCTCTTCGATCAGCTGCTCATGCCTGCCCTGCTGCACTATGCGTCCGCGGTCGATGACAAGTATCTTATCGGCTCGGCGAACGGTTTTTAAGCGGTGAGCTATCATAATAATTGTCTTATCGCGGGTCAATGACTCAATAGCCTTTTGCAGGCGATCCTCATTTTCGGGGTCGACATTTGCAGTCGCCTCATCCAAAATAACGATAGGCGCGTTTTTGAGCATGGCACGGGCAATTGAAATGCGCTGCTTTTCCCCTCCGGAAAGGCTTGCGCCGCCCTCGCCGATCACGGTGTTATAACCGTCGGGCAGACTTTCGATAAAGTCATCGCAGCACGCCGCCTTCGCCGCTGCCGCAACCTCTTCGTGTGTTGCGTCGGGTCTGCCGAATAGAACACGCCTTTTTCCTTTTCGCCCTCCGCGTCACGAGGACAACGACGCAGATGAAAATCCAATGCCTTTTAAGCGGATATCTTCTTTTTGTCTTTTCTGAGCAAGAGAAGAAACATCGTCATACTTGTACCCATAAGTATCAGATAGAACTGAATATTCGTATAGTCGCCCGTTTTCGGCAGATCGGGTTTAACAGGATTGTCGGGATCGATCGGCGGTTTGGGAGATTCTGTTTTTACAAGCAAATAGTAACCTGTCCGTTCCATTCCGAAAACGGAATTTTTCTGCTCGGCAGTATAAGAGACTTCCTTTTTTTCTGCGTTACCGTCCATATAGAAGAGTTTTGCTTTCTCATAACCATCCGTCAGCGTCAGGGCAGCGGTGACCTTGCCCTCGGGAAGGACCTGCTCGTTTCCGCGGTAAAACGCAAGATAATACGCCATCGGCTCTTTGCCCAGTCCCGCGTCGGCATTTGACATCCAGGTATAAGCCTCCGACTCTTCATCGGCTGTTACGGGGATGATCACCATCCGCAGGCCGTTGTCCCGCTCGGTATCGCTCCTGCCGCCGAAGGAAACGCCTTCGGGCAGCTCCGCCGTATCGAGTCCGTCAACGCCGAGGACTATCTCATAATAGTTTTTATTGCTGATGCGGCTTCCGTGCACTTCAATCCCGCTGCTTCCCGGTGCTTGGTTTATACTATCTGATTCTGCCGCAAATGCCGTTATCGGACAGGAAAGGAGCAGCAAAGCAGCCAATGTTGCGATAAACTTCTTCATTTCGGTCTCCCCTTTTACGCAATTGTCAAGGTCGTATTCAACACTGCCGAGCCTGCACTGTAATAGGTTTCAGGCTCATATGCCATGATCTTCACCGATACAGCTGCGGATTCTTTCGGCACCGAGGTCAGCTTTACCGCGCGCAGATACTCACCCGGACGAACAAGACCGCTCTCGCCCAGCACATTGCCCTTTGCATCCGAAATGCGCGCCTTCAGCAAGACCGTGTTGCCCGCAGGATTGGTAAGCCAGACATCGGTTTTTCCGTTCTCGACCGTAAGCTCGCCCGCCGCAGAGAAAAGAAACGCCTTTGCATCCATTTCTTGGTATCCGGCGTCTTCGGGGACTCCGGGCACACCCGCCTGCGCTGCAGGGTCAAACGGAGGCGGAGAAAAGCTTTCCTGTCTGCCGCCGAAAGTCAGTGCCGCTATCATAATGATCAAAGAGACGGCGCAAAGTGCCGCTGCGATCGGTAATACTCCTTTTTTCATATCGACAGATCCCCTCCGTTTCTTTTTCCTTCCATGCACATCTGTACATCATACTTATCGTATACATTGTACACATTATATACGGTTCATCGCGCATCATACATCCGTCATATCTGCCTCAAGAGGCAATGCTTGGGACAAATATCGCGAATGCCCGACTTCCCCGCGAGGCGGGAAAGCCCCGCCCCGCAAAGAAGATTGATCCGTATATTACATTTACGGCTCAACATTATCCGTAACTTCGGTGAGAGAGACAATGATATCGCCGAGCTTTGTTGACGGGTCTTTTACATTGTAGTTCAGCTTGTTTTCAAACTCCAGCTTGCATTCTACACTGTCAGCCTCGTCATACTTGTTTTCCACGCCTGCCTCAAGCAGTTCCTTTTTACCGGCTACGACCGGGATGTCGTTTATGCTCAGTTTGCCGACATATTCACCCTTATAAGTTGAGGTATCTTTTACGAAAGAAAACTCAACATTCACAGGCACATTGGAGTGATTGGTAACCGTCACCGTATTGCCGGTGGCCTGCCATCCGTCGCCCTCCGCAACATCATAGGTATGATTTGTCGGATCCCATTTTTTGTCTCCGGTGGTATTGTAAGTAAAGGACATTTCTCCCCACTCAATATCCACACTGTAAGTGTCTGCCGCAGTGCCGGTACCGTTGTAGTATCCTTTGACACCGATGGTTTCGGAAGACGGCACCCGGTCATGATTGACGGGCTCTCCTGCCGCAGAAGCGGTAACAGAAAGTCCCATTGCAAGTGTCAAAGCAAAAACGGCTGACAAAAGCTTTTTTGTTTTCATGTTTGTTTACTCCTTTTTGTGTTTTTATTTCAAAACGCTTACGGCGTAGCATTACGGGCGCAATGCCATCGGCACAACACTGTCGATGCAACGCCTTCGGCGCTTTAAACAAGGTTGTCATTTCACCGTGATATTCACGGGAATCTCTGTGTTTACGATCGTTTTTTCATGCGTGTCGGGCTGGTAATACAGGACCTTGAAATTACCGTTGTACCCTCCTGCCGAAAGCATTGAAGACGCATCCTT
>CAKRVQ010000078.1 GCA_934408795.1 uncultured Eubacteriales bacterium | reverse complement strand
TTGTGAACGGGGTCGTTGCTGGAAAGCACAAGGGCGGATACACACCGTTTTCGTTTGACATAACCGACCTTCTCTCGGCGGACGGCGATAATATGCTGACCGTTCGCGCACGGGACAATACCCGCTCACATACGGTGCCGAGCGGAAAACAGTCGGAAAGGTTCGGCTCGTGGGTATGCTTTTATACCCGCACTACCGGCATATGGCAGACCGTATGGCTTGAGGCGGTGGACCCTTCGCATATTGTACGCTTTGAATACACCTATGATACGGAGTCGCCCGCTCTTTACATAAAGGCTGCTCTTTCCGAAAGCGGAGTCGGCTGCCGCCTCGTCGCGGAAGCGTTTTACAAAGGAAAATCCGTTGGCAAAGCCTCGGTGAGTGCCCGTGAGAGGAGTGCCGTTGTGATGCTGCCGCTTTCCGAAAAACATCTTTGGGAGTGCGGAAAGGGAGAACTTTACGATATTGTTCTGACCCTTGAAGATGAGAATACCGGTAAACGGTACGATTGCGTAAAGGGATATTTCGGACTTCGCTCGGTCGCCTTAAAGGACGGAAAATTCCTGCTTAACGGAAAGAGTGTTTTCCAAAGGCTCGTCCTTGATCAGGGGTTTTATCCCGACGGTATCTACACCGCTCCCGATGAGGCTGCCCTCGTCAACGATATAGAACAGTCGATGGCGCTCGGCTTCAACGGCGCAAGACTCCACGAAAAGGTCTTTGAGGCGAGATTCATATATCACTGTGACAGGCTCGGATATATGGTTTGGGGCGAGTTCCCCGATTGGGGCGTTGATTTCGATACCGAGGAATCCGCTTCGGCGGTCATTTGCCAGATGACCGAGGAAATACTGCGCGACATCAATCATCCCTCAATAGTCGGCTGGTGCCCCCTTAATGAGTTGTGGAGCTATCGTAAATACGATAAAGAGCGTATAAACAGGGTGACCGCCGCGGTGCGGACGCTTGATCCGTCGAGACTGCTGATCGACTGCTCGGGCGGTATTCACGCCGATCTCGGGGATATATGGGATATCCATTGCTATACTCAGGATCCCGCGGAGTTCAGAAAACAGTGCTTCGGGGATGCGGTTTATGAAAGCTTTCCTGATGACCAGAAGTATGACGGCAAGCCGCTCTTTATGAGTGAATACGGCGGAATAGCCTGGGCCGAAGATAAAAGCGGCTGGGGATACGGAATTGCTCCGGCAAGTATCGAGGAGTTCTATTCAAGATATGAGGGACTGACCGATGCCCTTTTGGATGACCCGAGATACTTCGGTTTCTGCTACACGCAGCTTTATGATGTGGAGCAGGAGCAAAACGGATTGATGACCTATGATCGCAGGCATAAATTTGATGTAAAAAGGATACACGGATACAATACTAAAAGAGCTGCAATCGAAGAATGAGCGAGCTGCTCTTATATTCGGTCGGCGGGACGAAAAAGGGTCCCGCCGACTTTTTGTTTTACCCCCCGCGGCACCCGCCTTTTACGACTGCTTCGCTGACGGTAAAACGGTATGTTATCATATCGCTTTTGTAAACCGAACACTGCGGCGGCGTTTTAGAGAAGAAAAACTTTTGTAACAATCAGAGCAGTAATTATTACTGTTAAGCAACTTATTTGCACAAAATGCTGCAAAAATATCTGAGCACATTGTACAATTATTATGAAAATATGCCAAATCGTCCCTGAAAAGGTTGCAATTTTGTAATAACTTGGTATAATAACAATATCGCAAATTATTACAACTTTGTAATTTTTAGAGGTGATCCTTTTTGTTTCCGGCTATAAAAGCAAATGCAACCAAGGTTGCAGCCTTTGTAAAAACAAAAGCGTCGGCTTTCGCCGAGAGCTTTAAAAACAGAATATGTTCGGCGGCCGAGTCGATTAAAAAGGCATCGGTTTCTGCCTTTAATAAATGTAAAAGTTCTGCTGCCCGTTTTGTAACACTTTATGTGTCGGAGAGTTTCTCTTACGGAGCAAAGCTTGCCGCATCTTCGGTTTCGGTGTTCTTCGTCACACTTGTTAAGGAGGGACCGAAGAGCGCAGCTGCGAAAACAAAAGCAATCGTATCCGAACTTCGTGCGGACAACCCCGGCCGCGGAACCAGACTTGCGGTGTCGTTGTCGTCAATCGCGGCGTTTGCGATCTGCATAGCATCGGTTTGGTTCTGGAGCGTAAACACGGTCGCCGTTTCCGTAAATACAAACGGCGTTTGCGTCGGATATGTCGGCAGCACCGATGAGCGTGACGCAATATATGAGGAAATGGGCCTACTGCTTGTCGGTGATACCGTCGAGGAATGCGTTGATCCTATAGACATGGAGTATACCGTCGTAAACAGAAGCCTTATAAGCGACGGAAAATCGTTGGCTGAAGATGCACTTCTCGCACAATCGACTGTCAGCCCCGCTTACGGGCTCTTTGTTGACGGAGAGCTTGCCGTGTGCGCGTCAAGCGAGACTGCTATAGAACAGGCACTTGATGCCCGCGTCAATGCCTATACAAATGATGATACGGTCGAAAGTAAGATACTCAACGACATTTCGGTCAAATATGTATTCTATTCGGGAAGCGCCCCGGTCAGCGACCTCTCTGCCGCTACCGATATCAGGAATCCCGAGGTTGTCGCTTTGAGTGTACAGACCGTTTCCGTAAGTGAGACCACCGAGTCGATCCCTTTTGATACCGTGACTAAAAACGATTCCAGCAAGATCGTCGGCTATAAAAGGGTCCAGACCCAGGGAGTTAACGGTACCGCAAAGGTCACAAAGAAAAACACCAGCGTAAACGGCGTTGTGACACTGAGCGAGACCGTGGATAAGGAAATAGTAACCGAGCCGACCGATAAGGTGATCGTTTGCGGTACATCGAGTGCGGGCGTTTCCACCGTCCGCAAGAATCTTTCATCAAAGGGTATGTCCTGCGTGTGGCCGATCGCGGTCACGGACAGAATGTATATCAGCTCGTACTGGGGCGATGACCGCAACCATAAGGGATTCGATATAACCGGACCCGAGGGAACCGACATATATGCCGCAGTGGACGGTGTTGTGACATTCTCCGGCGTGCAGTCGGGCTACGGTAATGTTATAATCATTGAGCATACAGGCGGATATCAGACCCTTTATGCACACTGCAGCAAGCTTTACGCCAAAGTGGGTCAGAAGGTCAAGGCGGGAGATGTAATAGCTGCCTGCGGAAGAACGGGGTATGCGACCGGAAATCATCTTCATTTTGAAGTCAGAATTTACGGAACCCCCGTTGACCCCGCGCCGTATCTCGGGATCGGCTGATAATCGTGTACGAAGCTGCTTTTCAAAAAAATTGCTTTTTTCGGATCGCGCGGATTTCTCGCAACGATCCCCGATCCGCATTCTGCGGATCGCACGGTGATCACTTTACGGATCTTTAATATGTAAGTTTTATTAAGCTGCCGCCTGTGTGCGGCAGTTTTTTTGTACTGCCGCAAATGATTGTACTGCCGCAAGTAGAATTGAGACTCTGTAAACCGACGGTTCAAGACAGAAGGGGAAATACCGAATTTCTCGGATCACGCATCCGCGCGGCGCACCCTGCGCGCCGCGCGCCCATACAGTGCATCCCCGCCCGTCTCTGCCCACGCCGCCCACCGCGCACCCTGCGCGCCGCCCCTCAAACCCCGCTCATCCGCGGCGCACCTTGCGCGCCGCGCAACCCATACAGTGTGCACTTCTGCCGCCTGTTCCCGTTACCGACGCCCGTCGGAGAAAAACCGCCCACCGCCTCCGCCCACGCCGCCCACCGCGCACCCTGCGCGCGACGGGCGGCTGCGTTTTTCTGTTCATCTCATAAAGGCATAGACGATTTGAGTTGAGGGGCGGACACGGCAATAGGGCAGAATCATAAACCGGGAGATTAAAGAGATAAGCCCCGCTCGCCCACCGCGCACCCTGCGCGCGACGGGCGGCGGTCATCATCTCTGATTTTCAGTCATCGATTCATACTTTTCGGCACGGAACCTGACGGCGTTATGCTAATATCGTATTTTTTGCAAATACTATTGACAATATCTGCTTCGGTCGATATAATATAAACAGTAATAATTATTGATAAGGAGAATAAATATGATAAAAAATAATAAATATGCCGGAACAAAAACCGAGAAGAATCTTGAAGCGGCCTTTTCGGGCGAAAGCGAAGCGAGGAATAAGTACACCTATTTCGCGTCGGTCGCGAAAAAGCAGGGATATGAGCAGATCGCCGCACTGTTTTTAAAAACCGCCGAAAACGAGAGGGAGCACGCAAAACTCTGGTTTAAGGAACTGAACGGACTCGGGGACACGGCCGAAAATCTCCTCTCTGCGGCAGACGGCGAAAACTATGAGTGGACAGATATGTATGACGAATTTGCAAAGACCGCCGAGGAAGAGGGATTCAACGAGCTTGCCGCAAAATTTCGCCTTGTCGCCGAGGTGGAGAAGCACCATGAAGAGAGATACCGTGCCCTTTTAAGGAATGTGGAAACTATGGAAGTGTTCAAAAAGAGTGATGTCAAGGTTTGGGAATGCCGTAATTGCGGTCATATAATGGTTGGACTTGCGGCACCGGGCGTCTGCCCCGTGTGTGCACATCCTCAGAGCTTCTTTGAAATCCGCGCCGAAAACTACTGATCGTACGGGAAAAAGACACCGACCGCCCAAAACGGCGGCAGCGGCGCAGTAGGAGCGGAAACGCTCGACCGACTGTGATCATTGATCGTTTGACGGCTGAGGTCATATAATATGAAAAGGATTATCGAAAAGAAAAAGCGTCTGCGGTGATCTTTCAAGCGGTAAAAGGGTCCGAGGGTTGACCTGGGGCGCAAAGCGCGCGGTCGGGTATTATGAAAATCGGCGACGAAAGGAAAACCCGATCAGTAAAAACGGATCAGTAAAAACGGCATACGGTAAAAATGTAAAATGATGTCAAAATATGTAAAAATTGCACAATTTTATTTCTCTGTTTGATGAACTTTTATAATATTTTATATTTTGCTTGACAAACCGAAAAAATAAGTGTATATTATCATTATAAATGGGCAGGGGACTATGTGTAGTTTTAAAGCAGACAACATATCATCGGAAGAGCTTCAGCGACTTGCCGGTTTAAAGACCGAAGAAGCAAAGTCGTTGCTCGTCGTTCGATATCTTCCGCTTGTCAAATCCCGCGTGATGTTTTTTTTCGGACAGGCAAGCGAATTTGAGGACCTTGTGCAGGAGGCGTATATCGGTTTGCTTTCCGCATTGGATTCGTTCGATCCGGACGCGGGAACATCATTCGGATATTTTGCAAGACTCTGCATTGACCGTGCACTTATAAATTACGGCAAATCCAAAAAGCACAAAGAACCTGCCGGTTATATCCCGCTGGACGAGAGTCTCGGCACCGCGGGAATCGGTCCCGAAGCATCCGCGATAATCCGCGATGAGTATGTTTCGGTGCTTAATAAAGCAAAAAGTGAGTTGTCGGATTTTGAGTATTCCGTTTTCTGTTTTTATGTGAGCGGGTACGGCAATTCCGAGATTGCTGACCTGATGAAGGTCGAACCAAAATCTGTCGACAATGCTGTTCACAGATTCAGATGTAAGCTGAAATCATTGAACGGCGTCGAAATATAAAAATGCCCAGTAGCTTAATTAACAAGAGCGTTGTTCACAAAGGTGTCGGTGCGATTCCGTCCGGGCTAAATAACAGAGAGGTAGAAATATGTTCGAAGACAAGACACTTGTATGCAAGGACTGCGGACAGGAATTCGTGTTCACAGCAGGCGAGCAGGAATTTTACGCTGAAAAGGGATTCCAGAATGAACCCCAGA
>CAKRVQ010000077.1 GCA_934408795.1 uncultured Eubacteriales bacterium | reverse complement strand
CTCCTAAAGGAGGGCGCTAAAACGGGCAGGTGAGGATCCCACTTATTTCGGAAAGGTCTTGTTCGTGCGGCGTGTAACGGATTTGCCATTTAAGGGCGGTGTGCCCGTTTGCCGCGCGCGAAGCGCGCGGCGCGGCGCTGCCCCCGCCTGACTCCGATCGGGCGGTTTAGCTTATTTTGAACACATCAGATCGCCTGATTCGTACACAGTCGGCAGGCACTTTACAAAGAATAATTCGGCACATCATCACTTTTGTGCCGTTACTTAAATTAAATGCCCACCCGGGCGGGTCTACGGCGGGATGGGCATTTGTCATACCTTACGGGAAGTTTTCATATTTATGTACTGTCGGGTCGGTGCAGGGGTTCACTCTCTTTTTTAGTGAGGGTTCACCATCCTCTGTCGGAGCGGTCCGCTCGCACCTTCCGCAGTCATATTTTTCCCGAAAGGATGTAGTACAGGTTGAAAATACTCGGTACGGTTTTAATAGCTGTTGCTGTTATATATCTTTTGGTGTTGTTGGTCTTTCTTTACAGGCAGGGCAAGTTTATAAAGGCGGCACTGCTCACGGTGGTAAGCGGAGCAGCCGCCATGCTTATAATAAATCTCCTGTCGGGCTTTACGGGCGTCAGGATCCCGTATAATTGTTGGACGGTGGGAACGAGCGCTCTGCTCGGCGTGCCGGGAATGATAGCGGTATTGCTTATAAATGCCTTTTTCTGAAAACAGATGTCCCGCGGACGGCAGCGGCACGGTGCAGCTGCAGTGCTTTTGCGTCGACACGCACTGTCGGTGCGGGGAGGGGGCACATTTTTGTGATAGTGTGATTTACCTCGGGGGCAGTACGGACGGCGGTTATGCGGTATGGTTTTGCGTCGTCAGACTGCCGCCCGCAGGGGAAAAGTCCCTAAAAGAAGACGCTTTCGTGAAAGAAGAAAGGAATGAAAAAAGTATGCTCAGGTTCGTACTCGGGGTTGCTCAGAGCGGCAAGACCTACAATATGATAAAGAGGATAGGCGAGCTTGTAAAAGAGGGCAGGTCAGGCATAATATTTCTTGTCCCCGAGCAGTATTCCTTTGAATGCGAAAAGGAACTTCTCCGATCGCTCGGTGCCGCAGATGCGAACAAGGTGACGGTCATGAGCTTCACCAAACTGTGCCGCAGCATACTCGGTGATACGGGCGGTCTTTCGGCGCGTATTGCCGATGAGGGCACCCGACTTATCATGATGGGACAAGCCCTTGATGGACTGCGTGACGAGCTCGGAGCTTACGGTAATTTTTCGGATGCTCAATCGCTTGCCGCAGGGCTCATAGGTGATATAAACGAGCTGAAGCAGGCCGCGCTGACGCCCGACGAACTCATAAAATGCTCAGGCAGGGTGAAGAGTGAGGGACTGAAAGCAAAGTTAAAGGACATTGCCGCCGTTATGGCTGCTTACGATGCTTTAATGTCGGGAAAGTTTGCCGATCCCGCGGATATAACCGCTATCGCAGCCGAAAAGGCAGCGGCAAGCGGTTGGTTCGGCGGTAAGTACCTTTTTGCGGACGGATTTACCGGGTTCACCCGTTCTCAATATCTGCTTTTGGGTGAGGCAATAAGGCGTTCGCCAGAGGTCACATTCGGATTCTGCTGCGACGGTTGTGACGAGCAGGGTTCTGCGGTATTTAAGAATATCAGAACCGAGATCGATTACATAAGGTCTGTCGCCGCAAAGTACGGAACAAAGGAGGAAACTCCTTTCCTTTGCGGTAACTCACGCGCCGACGGCGGAATAGTTCGCCTTGAGGAGCTGCTCAGGGGTGCCGAGGTCGAGCCTTTCGGGGATGGCGAGGAAGGCGTTTCGGTCACCCGTTGCCCGTCGCCCTTTGACGAGGCTGAGTTTGCCGCCTCCGAGATCAAAAGACTTGTGCGCACGGAGGGGGCACGCTGGAAGGATTTTGTTATAATTACGGGGAAAAGCGAGGACTATTCGCTTTATGTGAGCGACGCAATGAAGCGTCACGACATTCCGGTTTTTATCTCGGTAAACCGACTGATGAGGGATCTGCCCTTATCACGGTTTGTTTCGGCAGCCTTAAAATGCGTTAACGGAGGCAAGAGAACCGAGGATATGTTATCTCTTTTGAGATCGGGCCTTTGCGGGATCGAGGGTGACGAGGCGGATATCATTGAAAGCTACGCTTATGTCTGGAGTGTTTCCGGGAAAGACTGGTTCTCGGACTGGAAAATGAAGCCAGACGGGCTGAATGAGACAAGAAAGTCCGACGAGCAGATCGCCGAGGAGCTGGAGCGGCTCAACACCGTTCGCAAAGAATTCGTGAATCCGCTTGCCGCTTTTGAGCGGAGGATAATGAAAAACGGTGGACGCACCTTTGCTGCGGATATTGTCAGGTCGGTGTTTTCACTGTTGTCGGATTACGGGGTCAAGGACACACTCTCCCGTCATACCGAATGGCTCAGAAGTGTCGATGAGAATGAAGAGGCGGCATTGCAGGGTGCGTCGTGGGACAAGCTGATGGAGATACTCGACCGCATAACGACCTGCTTTGAAGGGCACGAGCTTAAGGTGGGGAGTTTTACCGAAATCGTTGAGGCGGCGTTTCGCAGCGAGACGGTCGGCAGCATACCGAGCAAGACCGACGAGGTCATTTTCGGCACCGCCGAAAGGATCAGGCCGATGCGTCCCAAGACGGTTTTTGTACTCGGCGCAAATTACGGTGTTTTCCCCGCGGGGGTTTCGAACAGCGGCGTATTCACCCTTTCGGAGAGAAGTGAGATGACCGAGGCGGGCGCACCCCTCCCGGACAGATACCTTGCAGCCGTGACCGAACAGAATTACTTTTTCTACACCGCCTGTGCTTCGGCGTCAGATAAGGTTTACATAACACATTCGGAAACGATTGACGGCGCTGAGATGAAGCCTGCGCTCCCTGTGAAAAGGGCGGTTGCGGGGCTCGGCATTACGGTGGGAAGATTTGCGGCGTCGGAGGCGGCGGTCTGCCGCATAGAATCCGCCGAGTCGGCGTTCAGGAAGGTCGCTGCCGAGTGGAGGTTACCGAACCGCGATACCGCCACGGTGAAAAGAGCGTTGGAGATGTCGGGTTACCGCGAAAGGCTTTCACGGCTCGGCGGAGGGATCGTCACCGAAAAAGCACGCATTTCCCCCGATATCGCAAAAAGTCTGTATCCCGACGGAGCCACGATATCCCCCTCGCAGGCAGAAACATTTTACTCGTGCCCGTTTATGTATTTCTGCCGATACGGAATGCGCTTAAAGCCCATAAAGAAGGCGAGACTTGACAGTCTTTCCCGCGGAACGGTCGCACACTATGTACTTGAAACGGTGCTGAAAAAATACGAAGGCAGATACGATCTGATAACGCCCGAGCTTGCGGCGAAGGAAACGGCGCTTGCCGTGAAGGAGTACTTTAAGGGCATCGACATTGACGAGAATTCGCTTGACGGTTCGTCTCTTTATGCCCTGGACACATTGTCGTCGGGTCTCGGCGGCGTTTTGGTACATATTGCGGGCGATCTGTCACAGAGTATGTTTTCTCCTGCGGGTTTTGAAACCGAGATAGGAAACGAAAAGGAGCTCTCGCCGTTAAAGGTCCGCGGGAGAGAGAGAGGCGTCAACCTTATCGGCAAGATCGATCGAGTTGACATAACAACAGACGAAGACGGAAAGAGTTATGTCAGGATAGTGGACTACAAGACCGGAAAAAAGGAATTCTCCCTCAGCGATGTTTTATACGGGCTAAATATGCAGATGTTGTTTTATCTTGCAACGGTGATAAGGAACGACAAAAAGCCGTTCGGCGAACCTGTGCCCGCGGGGATCCTTTACACGCCTGTCCTGCCCTCGCCCACCGAAAAGGGAAGTGACATAAAGACAAACGGGTTATTGTTGTCGGATCTCAAGATCCTCAATATGATGGAGGAGGGGCTCGGCGGCAAATACATTCCCGTAAAAGCGACCAAGAGCGGAATCAGAGCGGGCGCAAAGGTCACCGACGGTGAAAATTTCAATGTGATATTCGATTACATTATGATGAAGGTCGCCCGAATGTGCGATTCGACCTGCGAAGGTGAGATATCAGCCGCGCCGATAAAGTTCAAGGACAAAGACGGATGCAAATACTGTGATTACCGCTCCGTATGCGGAAGGGAAGAAGACGAGTCTGACGACAGATCTCCGTTTGAACAGTTAAAGAACGACGAGATCGCGGATGTTATGAGGAAGGAGCTTGAGGAAGATGGGAAAAAAGCTGACCGATAGGCAAAAGCGGGCGGTCAACGCCGAGGGCTCCGTCATAGTCTACGCGGCGGCGGGCAGCGGCAAGACTGCCGTTCTCACCGAGAGGGTCATAAGGATACTCACCGACGAAGAGCACTCGGTCGATGCCGACAGGCTTCTGACGGTCACCTTTACGAATGCCGCCGCCGCGGAAATGAGAGGAAGGATATCCGAGGCTCTCGCGGCATATGCCGACAGTCATCCGAGCGCATACATTGAGCGGCAGCAGATGCTTTTATCCGCGGCACCGATATGTACGATAGATTCGTTTTGCATAAATCTCGTAAGGGAAAACTTTGAGCGGGCGGGAGTCAATCCCGATTTTGCTTCGGCGACCGAGGCAAGGGTCATACCGATAAGGGATGCGGTCATCAGGGATATGGTGACCGAGAGAAGGGCCTCCGGCGACGGTGATTTTGCGCTTCTTGCGGATTGTCTGAACATTGATTCTTCGCTCGGTGCGTTCACTTCGGCGGTCTCGTCATTATATTCGAGCAGCCGCAGTCTGCCCTTTCCCGAAGAGTGGCTGAGATCATCGGCGGAAAAATACGGCGGTGAGGATTTCGGTCTCGGGTATTGGCAGAAAAGGATATACGATATCGCGCTTTCAAGGATCGAAGCGGTGGTTTCCCGTGTCGATACGGGAGAGGCATATTTCAGGGAATTTCCCGAAGCGCATCTGATCGTTGGCGGACTTATCGGGGCTTTCAGTGCGGGTGTTGCCGTGTTGGAGCAGAGGATCCGCGAAGGAGGTTGGGACGAAGCCGCGGCAATTTCGGCTGCTCTGAAGCTTGAGGCGGCGGGCAGCAGGCTCGGCAAGGCGGGAAGGTCGTATCTTGACCGCTATAACGAGCTGAGGGGCGATGTAAACGCCAAAATGGGGAAGATCGCCGAGTTGTTTTCACAGTCCTCTGCCGAAGCGAAGCGAATACTTGCCCTTGAAGCCCGCGCGGTCCGCGCCCTTACCGATTTTGTGATCGAGTACGGTGATCGTCTGCGTTCGGAGTTGATAAAAAAGAACATTCTTACATTTGATATGACCGAGCATATGGCGCTGGATCTGGTTTGTCGGAGGAATGCCGACGGGACTGTCGAGCCGACCGACATCGGGGAAGCGCTTTCGAAACGGTATGCAGGTGTATTGGTAGACGAATATCAGGACAACAACAGTCTTCAGGACACTCTTTTTCATGCGGTCTCAGACGGCGGAAAGAAGTTGTTCTGCGTCGGAGACGCAAAGCAGAGCATTTACGGATTCCGTCATGCCGATCCGGGAATATTCGTAAGATACCGAGACGAATATGAGGAATATGTTGAGGGCGGCAAAAGCGGAGGCAAGGTCGTTCTTGATACCAATTTCCGCTCACGCCGCGGAATATGCGAGTTTACCGATCTTCTGTTCAGTGCCGTAATGCGGAGCGAAGCGGCGGGAATGGATTACACCGAAGACGACCGAATGACTGCGGGTCTGCCCTATGCCGAGACGGACGAACCCTCGGTCGAATATCACCGTGTTGTTTTCGACAAAGAGAACACCAAGGCTGCCGAGGCGGAGGCAAGGCATATAGTCG
>CAKRVQ010000076.1 GCA_934408795.1 uncultured Eubacteriales bacterium | reverse complement strand
AGATACGGGACCTCGGATGCTTCCTCAATGAGTGCGGAGCAGATATAGAAGGCCACGGCACAAGTGTTATAACGATCAGGGGCGTCGGGAAAATGCACGGCACCGAGCACATTGCGATTCCCGACCGTATAACCGCCGCGACATATCTTTGCGCAGTGACTGCATCCTCGGGCGAGATCCTTATAAAAAACGCCGTTCCCGACCACCTTACTTCGGTTATCGCCGCAATACGCGAAACGGGCTGCGAGATCACCGAGACGGGTGACGGTTTGCTTGCCCGTTCAAAGGGCAGACCGAAAAGCATAGATAAGGTCAGCACAATGTATTATCCCGGTTTTCCTACCGATGCAGGCTCGCTTGTATTGGCGGCTATGACAGTTGCCGACGGTACGGGAGTGCTTGTCGAAAACATATTCGAAAACCGCTATCGCTGCGCCGATGAGCTTACGCGAATGGGTGCCTCAATAAAGGTCAACGGCAGAATGGCTGTCGTAATAGGTAAACCGCGTCTTAACGGTGCCAATGTAAAGGCGACCGACCTCAGAGCGGGCGCTGCTCTGGTCATTGCGGGTCTTGCTGCCGAAGGCATTACCGAGGTTACGGGCCTTGAGCATATAGATCGCGGATATGAATCAATAGAAAGGAGCTTTTCCGATCTCGGCGCCGATATCAGAAGAGTGTAATCCTATGGCTGAAAATAAACAGAAGAAACAAAAGAAAAGAAAAAGACGAAAACTTAAAAAAGGCTTTGTTGTAATGATAATCCTGATGACGATATTGCTTGTCGCGGCAGCTGCGGTCTTTGCGGTCGTCCGCTTTGTTCCCGATATCGGCATATTGCCCATAAAGACCGTTTCCGTAACGGGGGAGACACCTTACAGTGACGAGCAGGTCATAAGGGCTTCGGGAGTGGTACTCGGAAAGAGCGTTCTTAAGGTGAGCCTCGGCGGAGCCGAAAAAAGCATCGAGAAAAAGCTCCCTTATGTAAAGACCGCTTCGGCCTCGTATTCCCTGAACGGTGAGCTCAAGATCACCCTGACGCCCGCCGAAATAAAGTATCAGTTCAAAAGAGGCAGTATATATTATCTTGCCGATGACAACTGCAAGATTCTTGATACATCATCCGAACGGCTTGACACCGCGACCCTTATTTACGGAGTGCCGTCGGCGGAGGATATGTCGCCCGGAAACAATGCCGTCACCGATAAGAATAACGGCGTTTATAAGCTGGCCAAGACCGTTGAAGAAGCGGCATCACGGTATAATATCGTTTTTGATGTTATCGATGCTGAAAACGAAAATGATATTTTTGCCGTATACGGCGGAAGATTTTATGTCGAGATAGGAAGCAGCTCATATCTTGAGGAAAAGCTCAAGCATTTCGGTGCGATGATACCCAAGCTCGACGAGGAAGACGAAGGGCGGATACTTTTGGAAAACTGGACTCCGTCCAACCGAAAAGCCTCCCTCTTGTCGTGCTCGATCGATGATCTGATCAAAAAGTATTGATGTTTTTCTCACAATTTATAGAAATCGGTAATTTTCTTGTTGAAATTCCGATTTGTTTGTGATAAAATTCATTTGTATAATTATGTGAACTACTTTTCCCGAAAAGAAAGGATTGAAAAAATAATGGCATACGAGTTTTCAGAAGAGATGCAAGATGTTGTTCAAATTAAGGTAATAGGTGTCGGCGGCGGCGGCGGAAACGCCGTAAACCGTATGGTCTCATCGGGCGTTAAGGGCGTTGAATTCATAGCCGTAAATACCGATAAGGCAGCACTTTATCTTTCAAAAGCAAATACAAAGATCCAGATAGGCGACAGAGTAACAAAGGGCCAGGGCGCAGGCGCAAGTCCCGATAAGGGTCAGTCCGCTGCGGAGGAGTCGAGAGATGAAATAAAGGCCGCCATCGGTGACGCCGATATGGTATTCATTGCCGCAGGTATGGGCGGCGGCACAGGCACAGGTGCAGCTCCGGTTGTGGCTTCCATAGCTAAGGAACTTGGCGTACTTACAGTTGCGATCGTTACAAAGCCTTTTGCGTTCGAAGGCAAGAAGAGAATGACCCAGGCAGAAGAGGGTATAGCCGCTCTCAGCCAGCATGTTGACAGTATAATCGTTATCCCCAATGAGAGACTTAAATTTGTATCGGAGCAGAAGATTACCCTCAAGAATGCATTTGAAATTGCCGATGATGTTCTCCGTCAGGGCGTTCAGAGCATATCCGAGCTTATCAATGTTACCGCGATGGTCAACCTTGACTTTGCCGATGTTACCACCGTTATGTCCGATGCAGGCTGCGCTCATATGGGTGTCGGCATCGCGACCGGAAGAGATAAGGCGGAGGAAGCTGCAAAAGCCGCTATCACAAGCCCGCTTATCGAAACTTCCATGGAGAATGCCCGCGGAGTTATCCTCAGCATCACCGGATCTCCCGACATCGGCCTTGAAGAAGTTGAGACCGCTTCTACGATCATTTCCGAAATGGTACATCCCGATGCGACTATCATTTGGGGTCTCCAGCTTGATGATACCCTTGAGGATACAATGAGGGTCACCGTTATAGCGACCGGTCTCGGCGACAGCAAGAAGGCGGATAATAAGGACAACGCCCTTGATACCTTAATGGGCAGCGTTGCAAATAACAATGCTCAGGATTTCAAGGACTATGAGCTCCTTGATGTTTTCAAGAACTGATTCCGTCGTCCCGTCGGTGTCATAAACCAAAAAGATCAGCCTTACATTATCGGGAAAAACAGTAAAAACATATGAAAAAGCAGCCTTTTCGGGAGGCTGCTTTTTTCTTGCTTTTCCATGCTCTTATTTTCTCTTATTTACTATTTTGCATAAAGGCCCGAATCAAGCATTATGTATTCATTCGTGCCTATACGGCAGTATTTCCTGACCGGCTCGTCAAAGTGCAGATAATCGCAAACGGTAAAGCTGCCGAGATCTACCGCGGTTATGTTGCCGCTACCCGCGCTGCAGACATACAACTTGTTATCTTCCTTATCCGTAAAAACACCGTGCGGCGAGCTGAAAGCTTTGTCGCTCGGACCGCCGATCCTCAATTCCTCACGCATCGTGCGCAGATTAAACCTTATCAAAGCATTGCTTGACGGAAACGATGCCCATAAAGTGTCGCCGAGGAGTGCAATGTCTGCAGGCCCTTCTCCTTTGTAAACGACGCTGCCCTGCCATACGAGACATCCGTTCCTCTGTAAAAGCTTTGCTTTCCCGTCGTCTCCCGTTATAACAAAAGCCGCTTTGCTGCTCGGCCATACGATCTTTGTTTTTATATGGTTACCTATCTGCATTGAAAGCGCATCGTAACAATCTCTGAATTTTGCGGACAAAAACGATGACTTTGTTATGGGCATAGGTTCGCCCGTGAATGACGGCGAAATGAATTTATAACAAAAATACCTGCCGTTCTCGTCACTTTCCTCAAGTACAACGATCAGACCCTTATCCGCAATAAGCATATCATATGCATTATTGCCGAACAACTGCTTCATTTTCTCACATCCGAAATAAAAATATGCTGCTGCCTGCCAAACTGCCGCCCGACTTAAAAATGCCGGAGGTAAACCATCAGCATAGGCAAAACAAAAAACTCTTATTTATATATATTACATTATTCGCAATAAAAGGTCAATAACAGTTAACTAAAAATAAAACCGAAAGGAATACGGTCGGATCGTTTTGCGATTTCGTCCGAGTTCAATGCCGTGCCTTAGAACGATTCTCCGATTGTTTCATAAAATGTTATGGGAAGTGATTATAAGCCGCGCTAATCGGTAACAATATAATCATCACACATATAAAAAACGGTTTTCAACATATGACCTGTTTCCGCGTTGAGATATCGCGATATGAGGAGCCGCAGCTGCTTCGGTGAAGACCGTTTGTCAAGGTGATAAGCATAATCGGAGAGTGAATAACTATGACAGTTAAAAGAGGAGAAATATATTATGCGGATCTAAGCCCCGTCATCGGCTCGGAACAGGGAGGTCTGCGTCCCGTACTTATAATTCAGAACAACGTCGGTAATAAGCATAGTCCTACGGTTATCGCGGCGGCAATAACCAGTCAGCATATGAAAGCCAATCTGCCCACCCATATACATGTAACTGCCGATAAAAGCGGCCTTGTCAAGGATTCGATAGTCCTGCTTGAACAGGTGAGGACGATCGACAAGCAGCGTCTTCGCGAGAGAATGGGCGAGCTTGATAATAATTCCATGAATATGGTAAATGAGGCCCTTTCGGTAAGCTTCGGTCTCTCGTAAATGCAAGGCCTTCATCGCGAGAGCCAAACTTTCTCGGCGGGATGTGCTCTTTGCAGACGAGGCTATGAGGGCGGAGATCCCGCAGAATTTTGAGCCGCTGCAGACAGACCGATCGCCTGCATGTAAGAATTGTAAATGACTTAGTTATATTCAATGACAGTTGCAAAAGTTCAGCCGTGTGTTATCCCAAACGGGAGTGACACACGGCTGCCGCCGTATATGCCGCTCCCGCTCCGAAGCGCACTCGGCAGCAATGCCCGTCGGCGATGAAAATACGGATCGACAATCGGCAGCAAATACATACTCCCGACAGTATCGCATTCCTAATAAATTAAATTGCAAAAATATTCATATCCTGTATTGCTTAATCGGCATAAATGTACTATAATTAAGAAAATACGATCGAAAACAAACCGTACCGCACCTGCTGCATCGCAGCCAAATCAAATACACAGGGAAATAAGCATAATTCAAGATGATGTTCCTATGAGACCTAAATATCAGGATGATGTTAAAATGTCGGATCTTAAATCGGACAGTGCGGCAAAGTCGTTCACCGATGAAAGACGGTATACGATCATGACTACACGACCGCTTGCGGGGCTGATCCTCTCACTTTCGGCACCGTCGGCGCTAAGTATGTTGATAACTTCGGTCTATAATATGACCGATACATATTTTGTCGCCAAACTCGGAACAAGCGCTGCAGCGGCAGTCGGTGTGGTATTCGCATTGATGTCCTTGATCCAGGCGATCGGTTTTACCGTCGGAATGGGCGCCGCATCAAGCATAAGCCGATTGCTCGGCGCAAGGGAAAATGATGCAGCTGATGTGTATGCGTCGAGTGCAGTGGTTATGGCGGCAATACTCGGTGCTGTCACCTCCGCTTCGGGATTGTTGCTGCTTGAACCGCTTATGACGCTTCTCGGGGCGACGGAAACATCTCTTCCTTATGCATCGCAGTATGCTGCATATATCCTTGTGGGCGCACCCGTAATGTGCGTTACATTTGCTTTGAATGCCGTTTTGCGCGCAGAGGGTCACGCAGCCTTTTGTACCATAGGCATTGCGCTCGGCGGCGTGGTCAACATAATTCTCGACCCGATATTGATCTTCACTCTTGAAATGGGTGTTTCGGGTGCCGCGATCGCCACCCTTATAAGTCAGATAATCAGCTTTTTGGTCTTGGTCTCGGTCTTTATTACAGGCAAGACCGTTGTAAAACTTTCGCCGGGCAGAGTGTCAAAGAGTTTGGGACTTTATGTGAAGATAATTGCGAACGGATCTCCGACTTTGTGCAGACAGGGGCTTGCAAGTCTTGCATCGGCACTTTTGGCAATAACCTCAAAACCTTACGGAGATGCTTCGGTCGCGGCACTCACCATAGCGGCAAAGGTCTATGCCATGATAAGGAACTTTGTCGTGGGCATAGGGCAAGGGTATCAGCCTGTTGCGGGATATAACTTCGGCGCGTTAAATTACCGCAGGGTAAAAAGAGGATTCTTTTTCACTCTGTCGGTCGGCACGGCCGTCTGCCTTGCGGCGGCAGTTTTTATAGCGTTAGGATCCGAGACTATAATGAGTGCGTTCGGTAAAGACGAGCAAGAGGTCATATCCGTCGGCAG
>CAKRVQ010000075.1 GCA_934408795.1 uncultured Eubacteriales bacterium | reverse complement strand
GGCAAAAAGGCGGTATTCCCGATAAAGGGCAAGGCCGCCGCCTCGGAAAAGACAAAGTAATAAGAGAAGAACGACCGCCCCGACGCGGCGCCTGTGGCGCGCCGCGTCGGGGCGGTCGTTTGTGTGTCCCGAAAAATGAGGCACGATTCTTTTGCTTATAAAAATCTCCCTTGCCGCGTCGTATCGGCAGGGGAGATTGACTTTGATTTTGATTTTAGGTGTCACAAAAGATTGACACATATACCTTTTTCGGAGATACCATAGGGCACACCAGCAAAGCCGGGCGAGTGATTCCGAGAGCCGACCGTTCAATCGTCTCTTAAGTATATAACACCCGATGTACGATGTCTGTAAACGCTCATTACCAGACCGACTGCACATAAAACGGTGAGCAGCGACGATGTGCCCGCGCTGAAGAAGGGCAGGGTAATGCCTATGACCGGCATGAGCGAGAGATTCATGGCGATGTTTATTATCGTCTGAGAGACGAACATTCCGAAAACACCGGTGCAGATCACAAGACCCGTTTTATCCGTGGTTCTGGAGCCTATACGAAGAATCCTTATACAAACGGCGGCAATAAGCGCTATCGCGGCAATGCATCCGAGCATACCGAGTTCTTCGCCTATGCTGCTGAATATAAAGTCATTATAGCCTTCGGGAATGCCGCCCGACTGGACCAGCGAACCGTTAAAAAGTCCCCGCCCGAAGAACCCGCCGTTTGCAAGCGCGGCTCTGCCTCTTGACTGCTGCCACAGAACCCCTAAGTAGTCCTCTTCGGTCGGAAACAGCATTGCATACACGCGGGCTTGCTGGTCTTCGTTCATAATAAAGAAATAGACCAACGGTATCCCGACCGCAACGGCAGCCCCTGCTGCGGCAAAATAACGGGCACGGAGACCTGCGGCGAACATCATCACGACGAACATGACCGCAAAGACAAGGGCGGTGCCGTCATCACCCTGAAAATGTATGAGCAGCACGGGAAAAGCGCCGTGAACGCACAAAAGCATGATATTCGTCAGCTTGTTGATCCCGTCCCCCACGCGGTTCAGATGCCACGAAAAGCTGATGATAAAAGCGAGCTTCAGAAACTCGGCGGGCTGGATCGAAAAGCCGCCGATGAGAAGCCAGGCTTTATCGTCGGTGCCTGCGGGAGCGTAACCTATTACAAATGTGAGTAGTACCGGTATGAGCAGAACGACTGCTATGGGCATCCACATTTTTATGATCGAACGGTAGTTGAACAGGGAGATCACAACTGCGGCGGCAAGACCCGCGGCAAGACCCGCAAGATGCATAACAAACTGCTTCGGACCGCCGAGAACATAATATGTGCTTGAAAGGACAATGACACTTCCGTACAGTGTTGCGGTTATGCAAAGGGCATATAAAAGCTTGTCGCTTTCGCGGGCATAGTCTGCTATTGTGTGAAAAATGCGCTTTAACATACCCGCGTTCCCCTCCTTTTATTCTTTCGGCAGCGATACGGCAATACGACCGATATCCCGTAATGCAGTCGATAATGCGGCGGGCTGCGAAAAAAGTGCGCCGTCCTTCGGCTTGTCCCGCCCGCAGGTATAATTATAAGGTATGCGCCGATATTTTTCAAGTGACACTTTCAAAACGACGACAAGTATGGTATACTGTACCACGGATCGGTCGAAAGCGGCTCTCTGCCGCACGACAGGTAATATATAAACGCGCATTCGGGGTTATATAAGCACGACCCAAAAAGCATAATGAGTGCGCACATAAATCGGATAGACGAAAGCTCATATATAAGACGGGCGGAAACGGAAGTGAGATCGGGTTGAAAGACGGGTCGGTTTACATAACACATTCTCCGGAGGAAACGGAGGAGGTGGGCAAAAAGATCGCCGAGGGCATTAAAAACGGCGGAGTGATCGCTCTCCGAGGGGGTCTCGGCGCGGGTAAGACCTGCTTTGTGAGGGGTCTTGCCGCGGGACTCGGTTTTAACGGCGATGTCTCATCGCCCACATTTGCCATAATCAACGAATATGTCGGCGGCAGACTTCTTTTGTGCCATTTTGATATGTATCGGGTGACCGGGTGGGAGGATCTGTATTCAACCGGATACTTCGATTATCTTGACGCGGGAGCGCTGCTTGCGGTCGAATGGAGCGAAAACATCGCCGCTGCACTTCCCGAAAAACACTTCACGGTAACCATAACAGAACTCGACGACGGGAGCAGAGAGATCAGAACAGAGGGTGAAATATAATGAGAATTCTTGCGGTGGAGTGCTCGGCAGCGCCTGTTTCGTGCGTACTGTCCGAGGACGGAAAAACGGTCGGCGAATTCTATCTCAATACCGCCGCCACCCATTCGCAGACGCTTATGCCGATGATAGACGGAATGCTCAAAAATGCGGGAGTGAGAGTGTCCGACATAGACCTTTTCGCGGTCGCTGCGGGTCCCGGTTCGTTTACCGGCGTGAGAATAGGAATAGCTGCGGTCAAAGGATTGGCATTCGGCGGTAATAAGCCCTGCTGCGCCGTCTCGACGCTTGAGGGGATCGCTTTCCGATTTGCGTCATTTGACTGTACGGTATGCGCCTGCATGGATGCACGGTGCGGTCAGATATACAATGCGGTGTTTGAAGTGCGAGGCGGGACCGTCAGACGCCTTTGTGAGGACAGGGCGATCGCAATATCGGTTCTTGTCGATGAGATATGCGACGGCAAATACGGCAGCGGCCTTATTCTTGCCGGCGACGGTGCCGCGATCACAAAGGCGGCAATAGATAAGGCTGCGGAGGAAAGAGAAGCGGCGGGAGATACCGATGCCGCAGATAAATTGAAGAGTGTAAGACTCTCGGAAGAAAATTTAAGGTATCAGAGCGCAAACGGGGTTGCTTTTGCGGCTCTGATGATGTATAATAGAAAAAATACGGTTAAAGCGGACGAGCTCCTGCCGATCTACCTCAGATTGCCGCAGGCTCAAAGGGAGCTTAATCGCAGGACGGCAATGTCGGAGTGTGCCGACCGAAAAGCGGACAACGATACATAAGAGCCGTCACGGCGGCAGCGCGGATGATCGCGCAGAGCGATTTCGGAGGGGTAATATGAGTATACTTAAAGAGGGTGAGCTCGTAGCTATCGGGTGTGACCACGGCGGGTTTGAGCTTAAAAACGCTATTGCGGCACATCTCGCAGAGAGGGGAATACCCTATAAGGATTTCGGGATCACCGAGCTTAAAAGCGTAGACTACCCCGAGATCGCACTGAAGGTCGCCGATGCGGTGGCAAAAAAGGAAGCAAGACTCGGCATCCTCGTTTGCGGCACCGGGATCGGCATGAGCCTCGCCGCAAACAAGGTCAAAGGAATAAGGGCTGCTGCCTGCTCCGAGACCTTTTCGGCAAAATATACAAGATTGCATAACGACGCAAATATCCTGTGCCTCGGCGGTCGTGTGATCGGCGCCGGCGTCGCACTCGAAATGACGGATCTTTTCCTTGATACCGAATTTGAGGGCGGAAGGCATCAGCGCAGGGTGGATGCGGTTATGGATATAGAAAAATACTGATGGGGGAAAAACAATGAACAGTAACATTCACATTATGGATCATCCGCTGATTCAGCATAAGCTTTCGATTCTCCGTGACAAAAACACGGGAACAAAGCAGTTTCGTGAGCTTGTCGGGGAGATCGCGAACCTTATGTGCTTTGAAGCGACCCGTGATCTTCCGCTCAGAGAGGTGAGCATAGAAACTCCGATTGGAATGGCAAAGACCAAGGTCATCTCGGGCAGAAAGCTTGCGTTTGTTCCCATTCTCAGAGCCGGACTCGGAATGGTTGACGGTGTGCTGAACCTTCTCCCGAGTGCCAAGGTGGGACATATCGGTATGTACCGCGATCCCGAAACCAAGGAGCCCGTTGAGTATTATTGCAAACTCCCCGGCGATATTCCCGAGCGTGATGTTATTGTTCTCGACCCCATGCTTGCAACAGGCGGATCGGCGATAGACGCGGTCAACCAGATAAAGAAGCGCAACCCCCACAGAATCAAGTTTATGTGTATAATAGCAGCTCCCGAGGGTCTTGAGGCTTTCACCAAGGCCCACCCGGATGTACCTGTCTACTGCGCCGCCATGGATGATCACCTTGACGAGCACTGCTACATAGTTCCCGGTCTCGGCGATGCGGGCGACCGTATATTCGGTACAAAGTAAGCTCTGCCGATCGGGATCGGTCGGTGAGAAAAAGGGTAAATTGCAGCGCGGATGCGTGCGGTGAGTATCCTTTTTTCTAATAAACGCATAACTGTATATGCTCGTTTTGCAAATCAGCGCCCCTTTGCCGCCGCACCTTGCGCGGCAGCAAAGGGGCGCCTTTTTACCCCGCGCGGGCAAAAATCAAGGCAGCCCCCGACCTTCGACCGGGGGCTGCCTTTTGACTTTTATAAAAATAAGTTTACAGAATCAAAGAGCTCGGAATCAACTCGCTCCGAATCAACACCCTCGGGGTCAACTCACTCGGAGGGTCAATACGCTCGGAATTGACGCGTCCGAAATCAACGCATGCGGGGGTCATCCGTGCGCAGCACACCGCCGCGCCGGGCATACAGAACCCGACAGGTGCACCGAACACGACGGACGCACTGAACACGGCAGAGCACCGAGCACGACGGGCGATCGGGCATGACATACGCGACAGGGTAAAAGCCGGAAAGGCCCGCGCCGGGATCGGAGGGTAAAGAAAATTATGTAAAAACCTTAAAAAATTTCCTTGACACTTGCATTTTGATGCTATATAATAATAAACTGCACAATAATAGGTTATTATGCGCTATTTATCCGCATAAATAGCATAAAATGCACTTTCACTCAGGTAAAATTCTGTGGAATACAGATGGAACCGCGGGTGTCGGGTATCGGGCAGGTCGTCAGCCGCCGTGTCCGCGATTCGTGTCTTCGGTCGTAATGGGAATGACCGGTGCAATTATATTAAGGAGTGATAAAAGGTCTATGGTGTCTAAGGTAAATGTAAAACCTGTGAAACTCGGACGGAACGAGAGAATGAGCTTCTCTAAGATCAATGAGGTCATCTCAATGCCCAACCTTATTGAAATTCAGAAGGACTCTTATCAGTGGTTCCTGGACGAGGGCCTGAAAGAGGTTTTTGAGGATATTTCCTCCATAACCGATTTTACCGGCAACCTTGTTCTCGACTTCATCAGCTACAGGCTGGATGATAAGCCGAAATACACCATTGCAGAATGTAAAGAGCGTGACGCCACATATTCGGCTCCTCTGAGAGTAGTCGCGCAGTTAAAGAATCTTGAGACCGGAGAGATCAAGGAAAACGAAGTCTTTATGGGCGATTTTCCGCTCATGACGGCGTCCGGTACATTTGTTATCAACGGCGCAGAGCGTGTCGTCGTTTCTCAGCTCGTCCGTTCCCCCGGCGTTTATTTCGACGGGAGCGAAAGAGATAAGTCCGGTAACATCCTCTATACTTCCACCATCATTCCTAACAGAGGCGCCTGGCTCGAATATGAAATAGACCAGAACGGCATCGTATATGTCCGTATAGATAAAAACAGAAAGCTTCCCGTTACCACCTTCATACGCGCGCTCGGCGTGCAGTCGGACTTTGAGATATCGCAGCTCCTCGGTGAGGAAAGAAATCTTCTCCTCACCATGGAAAAGGATATCACAAAGAACACCGACGATGCCCTCATTGAGGTATACAAGAAGCTCCGTCCCGGCGAGCCTGCTACCATAGACGGCGCTCAGAGCTATTTGGATCAGCTCTTCTTTGACGACAGAAGATATGATCTTTCACGCGTCGGCAGATATAAGTACAACAGAAAGCTTGCCCTCTCCGGAAGACTTACGGGCAAGGTGCTTTCGCGTCCCGTTGCGGACCCCATGACCGGCGAGATAATTGCAGAGGTCGACAATGTTCCCGTAAGCCGCGAAAAGGCTCTTGAG
>CAKRVQ010000074.1 GCA_934408795.1 uncultured Eubacteriales bacterium | reverse complement strand
TGCCGCATACGGCGCTCCGCTGCATTTTGTTTTGCCTGCCGATCTTACTCCCGCTCGGGGCATTGGCTTTCACTCTTCCGCCCCTCGGGGCCTCGTCTTCGGATCTTTGACACTTTGTCTCGCTCTGCGAAGGTTATATCCGATCAGCCGATGATATCCTGAATGTTATCCATTATATCGCTCATTGCCTTGACCGCCTTATTGGTGGTCTTTACTATTTTTTTACCGCCTTTTTTTCTGAGCATGATGCCTGCACCTATAACGGTTGCCATACCGAGCACGGCGCCTGTTCCCATACCTGCGGCGAATTTTTGATTCTTTGTCATTGTTTTCAACCTCCTTTTTTGCTTTTTTCTATTGTTCCCTTATACCATCGGTGTATTCACTGCAAGATTTGATCGACTTTAGTGTCTTTCGTTTAAAAACGATCTATACATTTATCAAAAACGCAAACATGGCGCGCAGCCGTTCAACCGTTTTTGCGCCCGATGTCGGCGGCAGGGGATTGACACCTTTTCCTATTTCTATCGTTAATGCGGGACGCGAAAACTCATTGCAGAACCAGTCTTTGAAACCGCCGCCCACCGCAAGACCGGTAGGCGCATCAAGTGCGTATCCGCTGAGTTCCGCTGCCGTGCGCGCTATGTAAGCAGCGTTTTTTATCTCGTTTGTACCGTATTTCCAATAAATAACTTCTCCCTGCGAATGGAAAGCAAAAGCCGCGTTAAAATCGGTTTTTCGACAAAGTTCGACAAGAGCCTTTGTTTCAGGCTCGCTTTCGGGTCTTATACCGCCGTATCTTCTCGGCGACGGACCGAATATCCCGTTCGCCCGCTCGACCTCATGCAGTTCTTCCCAGCCGGCGTTAAAATTATGGTTTATATCCACACCTCTGGCATTAGCGTTCCACCGCTCGGTCTGTCCGCAGGATATCCGCTTTACCGACTGCTCAAAGCTACCCGCAGCCGCAGGACCCTTAAGAGATATTTCGCAGCCGTCGGGATTGACAACGGGTATAAAGAACAATGACTTATTCTTTAATAGATCATCGGTGTTCATTCCGAAAAACGGCATATTATCTTCGGCGGCTTTGCACAGATCCTCGACAAGGTTCAGCAAAACTGTCGCAGTTATCCGCTCGCACCCGTGAAACGCGGCTGCAAACACCGTTTTTATGCTTCCCTGCCCGACTGTTAAAACCGTTATCGGTCTGCCGCAGACACTTTTTCCGATCTCAAAGCGGGATATAAAAGGATACCTTTCGCAAAGCATTGATATATTCTTCATTTGCCCGTTGAAATCAAAGTCACAATGTTTTATAATATTATCCGTGGTGTTATGCCCCCTTCAGATAAAAACTGTTTTCGGTTCGATCGAACCGACATTAAAGCCGCTGCGGGCGGTCATGGCGGCAGTCGTTTTTTTCGGCGATCTGCCGTCACTTAACTCCCCGACGCCTGATTGCGGTCATAATACTTTTATATGCTTGTTCGGAGTTGATTATTATGAACTGTGAAGAAAAAACTCTTATAAAGAACACCGTCTACTCGGGCAAGATCATCAATCTCAGAAAAGATACAGCCCTGCTTCCGAACGGAGACGAAGCGATCCGCGAAGTCGTTGAGCATCCCGGCGGTGTGTGCGTTGTCCCGCTGACCGATGACGGGGATGTCATTCTCGTTGAGCAATTCAGATATCCGTATATGGAGCTCACGCTTGAGATACCGGCGGGAAAGCGTGACAGAAACGGTGAAGAACCGCTTGAATGCGGAAAGCGCGAACTCAGCGAGGAGACGGGTGCATCCGCGGACAAATACATTTCGCTCGGCACACTCTACCCTTCACCCGGGTACTGCGATGAGGTCATATATATGTTTGCCGCCGTCGGACTGACATTCGGCGACACCCATCCGGATGAGGATGAGTTTCTGAACATCAGAAAGATATCACTCCAAACTGCCGTTGATATGATAATGGCGGGAGAGATCAAGGACGCAAAGACACAAACCGCCGTACTGAAAGTAAATCTGCTCAGATCAAAAGGTGAATTATAATGAAATACATTGAAAAACGTTTTTCAGACAGTTGTTATCTCAAAGGATATTTGTATGAGGACAGTGCCGAGATGCCGTATCTTTCAAAAAGGCCGGCGGTAGTCGTAGTTCCCGGCGGAGGATATTGGTTTTGCTCCGATCGCGAGGCGGATCCTATCGCAGCATTTTATTCGGGAACGGGTTTCAACACATTCGTGTTCAGGTATACCTGCGGAGAGGCGGCTGTCTTCCCCACCCCGCTCGTTGAGTTGTCGACGGCGATGAAGTACATAAGAGAAAATGCGGAGAAATGGCATATTGATCCCGATAAGATCGCAGTATGCGGTTTTTCTGCGGGAGGGCATCTTTGCGCCTCTCTCGGAACACTTTGGAACAATGCCGAGATTCGGGAACTGAGCGGATGCAAAAGCGGTGAAAACAAGCCCGATGCACTCGTTCTCGGCTATCCCGTTATCAACACCCGTTCCTGGATGGTTCCCGAGGTCGACAGACTTGTCGGAAAGCGTGACCGCAAATCGACCGTAGACCTGCTCGACACCGAAAAGCAGGTCGGCGCGCACACCCCTCCGTCATTTATTTTTCATACATATTCGGACGATGCGGTCGCCGTTGAAGATTCGCTTTGCTTTGCAAATGCCATGGCGGCAAACAACAGACCGTTCGAGCTCCATATTTTCACAAACGGCGGACACGGTCTTGCCACTGCCGACGGTCTTACGGGAGTGCGGGAGCCCGAGGTCAGGAACTGGATGGATATGTCTTCTCACTGGCTTTGGATGCTCTTCGGCAGGGATGATGTCGAACCGATGTCGTACGGAAGCAACAGAAAACACGCTGAGAAATAAAGGAACGAGGTCAATATGATTACAGTCTCAGATTACGGAATCGGATACGGCGGCGCTGCCGCTAAGTTGTATACAGTGGTTGTCGGCAAATATTCGTTTTCAGTGACCGATTACGGCGCAGCGCTTGTGTCCCTGACGGTGCCCGACAGAAACGGCAAACCTACCGATGTTATTCTCGGCACAAAAAGCGCCGACACGCGCGTCGGTCAGGCAGTGAGATTTTTCGGTGTGACCGTGGGGAGGGTCGCAAATCGCATAAAAGGCGGTAAGTTTACGCTGGGCGGCAAGGAATACACCCTGTTTAAGAACGAAAACGGAAACACGCTGCACGGCGGAAGGGCGGGCTTCGACCGCCGCATCTTCTCGGTGACCGAGCAGACGGAAGACAGTATTACATTTTTCTATAACAGTCCCGACGGTGACGACGGCTTTCCCGGGAATCTCGGAATGTCGGTGCGATACCGCATCACGGACGACGGCGAGCTGAGCATTACCTACAATGCGGCCTCGGATAAGGACACCCCTTTTAATCCCACAAACCACACATTTTTTAACCTCGCCGGCTGCGACTCTGGAATGTCTGTTGCGGGTCATATGATCTCAATAGATGCCGACCGTATGCTAAAAGCGGACAAAGCCCTTTTGCCCACGGGAGAGATCCTGAATGTCGCCGGTACCCCTTCCGACCTGCGCAAGCCGACAAGGATCGCGGATCGCATATCGGCAAAATGTACCGAAATGCGTCGTGCAAAAGGATTTGACCATTGTTACATACTGAACGGCAGGAAGGACGGCAGTCCCGCAGCGACCGCCTATTCGCCGCCGACAGGTATAAAAATGATCTGCACGACAGACCGTCCCGCAATACAGTTTTATGTTCTTAAATGCGCGACTATCCCGAATCACAAAGGCGAAGTTCAGCGTAACTACTCAGCTTTTTGCCTTGAAACACAAGGATACAACGATGCGGTCAACAATCCGTCATTCCCGAGTATCATCCTTAAAAAGGGCGAAAACTTCGCTTCGAAAACCGCATACCGCTTTACGGTCGAATAGCCGTTTTACAGTCGAAAGACCGTAAGATATAAGGAAAAGCAATCACACATTCTTCAAGGAGTTAAAAGTAATTATGAAAACCGATGTAGTCATCATAGGTGCCGGCCCTGCGGGTATATTCACCGCACTCGAAATGCTCAAAAAGGGTTCAAAGAAAAAAATCGTGATAGTCGAAAAAGGCAAGCCGGTCGAAAGCCGTTCCTGTCCGAAAGCCAAGACAAAAAAATGTATGAACTGCAAGCCGTACTGTCATATTACCACGGGATTCTCGGGTGCGGGTGCATTCTCGGACGGTAAGCTTTCCCTCAGCAGCGAAGTGGGCGGAGATCTGCCGCAGCTCATGGGCGACGAGCTCGTTCAGGAGACCATTGACTACACCGACAAAATATATCTTGAATTCGGCGCCGATACCCATGTCGAAGGTGTCGGCAACTATGAGGCGGTCAAGGAGATACGCAAGCGCGCCATTCAGGCGGGGCTCAAACTTGTCGACTGTCCCATTCGTCACCTCGGCACCGAAAAGGCACAGGATCTGTATCTTGCGATCGAAAAGTATCTCATCGATAACGGCGTAGAGCTCATCTTCTCAAGGGAATGCAATAATCTCATCCTTGAGGACGGAATATGCCGCGGCGTGCTCATCAATGATTACAAGGGTGAAAATGTGCAGGAGATCCGAGCGGAGCATACCGTTATAGCCACGGGACGCAGAGGCGCCGAATGGCTTGAAAAGCTATGCTCGGAGCACGATATCGCACATCTTCCCGGCACTGTTGACATCGGTGTGCGTGTTGAAGTACGCAACGAAATAATGGAAAAGGTAAACGAAGTGCTCTATGAGTCAAAGCTTATAGGCCACCCGAAGCCGTTCAAGAACAAGGTGCGCACATTCTGCCAGAATCCCGGCGGATTTGTAAGTCAGGAAAACTATGACAACGATCTCGCGGTCGTCAACGGTCATTCATATAAGGAAAAGAAGTCGGATAACACGAACCTTTCCATACTTTGCTCGCACAATTTCAGCGTTCCTTTCAATCAACCGATAGCATATGCGCAAAAGGTCGGAGAGCTTACGAATATGCTTGCCAACGGTCATATACTTGTGCAGCGTTTCGGTGATATTCTTGACGGTAAGCGCACATGGCAGAAGGAATTGAGCGAATCGAACCTCAAGCCCACGCTTCCCGATGCGGTCGCGGGCGACATAACCGCCGCCATGCCTTACCGCACCATGATGAACATTATCAACTTCATTAAAGCTGCGGATAATGTCGTGCCGGGATTTGCTTCATATGAGACACTGCTCTATTCTCCGGAGCTTAAGTTCTACTCAAACCGCGTGAAAATGGACACCGATCTTAACACCAATGTACCCGGACTTCACTGCCTCGGCGACTCAAGCGGATGGACACGCGGACTTATGATGGCTTCGGTAATGGGTGTGCTGATGGGCAGAAAGCTCATTTGACCGCCTTTTGTGTCCGCGGCGACACCTGTAGAGCGGCAGGGCATACGTCTGTTATTTATATTTTTGTTGTTTTTTTTTCACGAAAGTGGTAAACTGATATTGTACAGACTATTTGTGAGGAGAGTATGTCAGAGAAAGCAAAAACCGTCATCAGACCATATGTGTTCTTCCCGGTGACTGTATGGATAGTTGTAAACACCATAACATTTTATCTGTCGAGAAATATCGTAAACATTCTCGGCATACCCTACCACAGTGTGGAAACGGTGCTTGACTCAAAAATACCGTTTTTTGCTCCTTTTATAGTTATATATGTTCTTGCATACGTTCAATGGGCAGTGACATACCTGTATATTATCACCCGCTCAAAAGATGCCGCTTACCGCTTTATAGCTGCCGAGACTGCTGCAAAGCTGATATCGTTTCTTATCTTTATAGTTTTTCCCACGGTTATGGAAAGGCCCGAGATAAGCGGCAGCGGTTTTTTCGAATGGCTGACATCCGTTATCTACGGCGCCGACCGTCCCGACAATCTCTTTCCTTCCCTGCATTGCCTTGAGA
>CAKRVQ010000073.1 GCA_934408795.1 uncultured Eubacteriales bacterium | reverse complement strand
GGCACATCCTCAAGGCTGCTCTTCATAAGAACAACATCGGCAGCGTCTATCGCAATGTCGGTTCCGTTGCCTATTGCGATTCCTATATCCGCCGCAGTAAGCGCGGGAGCATCGTTTATCCCGTCGCCGACCATAGCCGTCTTGCCCGCCTCTCCGAGTCTGCGGACCTCGCGCTCCTTGCCGTCGGGCAATACCCGCGCAACCACCTCTTTGATTCCGGCTGCTTTTGCGACAGCATTCGCGGTGCGCTCATTATCTCCCGTTATCATAACGGTCTTGACACCCATTTTTTCAAGCTCCCTTATCGCCTCGGGACTTTCCTTTCTGATTGTGTCCGCAACCGCTATTATACCGTGGAGGCGATTTCCGAGACAAAAGAACAAGGGTGTTTTACCCTCCTCGGACAACTTCTCCGAGATTCTTCTCACTTCATCCGTCACTTCGGCAAAACCGCTTATAAACTCAATATTGCCGCCCGCAGCCGTAACACCGTTTTTGACCGCAGCAAGCCCGTTGCCGGATAACGCCTTAAAGTCGCTTACTTCTTCGGCATCGATCTCCGAAGCCCGACATTTTTCTATTATTGCTTTCGCGAGCGGATGCTCACTTTTTACCTCAAGCGACAGGGCAAGCGACAAAAGCTCTTCACTGCTCACTCCCGCCATGGGGATGATATCGGTCACTCTCGGATCACCCGAGGTGACGGTGCCTGTCTTGTCAAATGCGACGATCTTTACCTTTCCGGTTTCCTCAAGAGATGCCGCCGTCTTAAAAAGTATTCCGTTTTTTGCTCCGACACCGTTGCCGACCATTATCGCAACGGGGGTCGCAAGTCCGAGTGCGCAGGGGCAGCTGATGACTAAGACCGATATGGCTCTTGCGATCGCAAAACCAACCGTTTGCCCGATAAGCATCCACACAACAAATGTGACCGCCGCTATCGCAATTACAACGGGAACAAATACTCCCGATACCTTGTCCGCGATCTTGGCAATAGGCGCCTTTGTGGCTGCCGCGTCACTTACCATTCTTATTATGCCCGCAAGCGCGGTCTCGTCGCCCACCTCGGTGGCTCGGCATTCAAGATACCCCGAAGTGTTTACCGTCGCGGCGGAAACACGGTCTCCCTCCGCTTTGTCTATCGGCACCGATTCCCCTGTCAGAGCGGATTCGTTTACCGCGGAATGCCCCTTGAGCACAATTCCGTCAACAGGGATCGCCTCGCCCGGACGAACAACAAAAACATCCCCCCGCACGACATCCGCAGCGCTTATCTTTAATTCCTTTCCATCCCTGATCACAGATGCGGTCTCGGGCGCAAGCTTCATCAAGCTCTTGATAGCGTCCGTGGTCTTTCCTTTTGAATGCGCCTCCAGCGTTTTTCCGACGGTTATAAGCGTCAGTATCATGGCGGCAGACTCAAAATACAGATCCATCATATAACTCATTACCGCATCCGCGTCGCCTCTCACCTGCGCCGAAGTCATGGCGAAAAGGGCATATGTGCTGTAAATAAAAGCCGCCGACGCGCCGAGCGAAACAAGCGTATCCATATTCGGAGACCTGTGTATGAGACCTTTAAATCCGTTGACAAAAAAGTTGCGGTTGATAAACATTATCACTATCGTGAGCAGCAGTTGAGTCAGACCCATGGCAATGTGGTTGTCATCGTAAAACGACGGCAGAGGCCAGTTCCACATCATGTGCCCCATTGAAAAATACATCAGAACGATCAGAAAGCCGACCGAAAGACCGACTCTCTTTTTGAGCGCGGATATTTCTTTGTTATCCGACCTGTCGCCCGCCTCCGACGATTCTCCGCCCGACTCTTTTTTTCTTTTGATATCACTGAGTGACGCGCCGTATCCGGCGCGCTCGACTGCGGCAATAATGTCCTCCGCCGAGACATTTCCCTCTACACCCATATCTCCCGTCAATAGGTTGACCGAGCAGGAGTCCACGCCATTCACGGCGGACACCGACTTTTCAACACGCGCGGAGCACGCCGCGCAGCTCATTCCCGTGACCTTATAGCGAGTCATTCATAGCTTACCTCCGTTCTCTTGCTTCTTTTATAAAACATAACGCACATCCTCCGACCGATAGTATTATTCCTGTTTTTGCAACACTTAATCAGCCGCGGATCCTTCATCAAATCGCCCGATCGGACCGCTTTTTCAAATCGCACGACCGCATCGTTCGATCAAGTCGTCCTAAGATCATTTCATCAACTTTCCGAGAGTGGCTACAAGCTCATCCACGGCATCGTCTTTTCCGTCCCTTATATCACTGATCACACAGGATTTTATGTGATTGGTAAGGAGCTCCCTGTTAAACGCATTGATCGCGGCACCGACCGCGGTCGATTGCATAAGTATATCGGGACAGTAAGCGCCTTGCTCCACCATTCCTTTTATTCCCCTTATCTGACCCTCTATTCTGTTAAGGCGATGTATCAATTTTTTGTATTCCTCGGGCGAACGCTCTTTTCTGCGCTCCGAGCGGCAGTGACAACACACCCGACTACTCTTTTCCGACGACATAAAGCCGACCTCCTTTTTTTGCAGTGGTGACGCAAACGGGCGGACGGGCATTTCTTATATACCCCTACCCGGTATATCTGTCCGAAACGATTATATACCCTACCGGGGTATATGTCAAGTACCTGATAACTTTTTTCAATATTTTGTATCGGTGTCGGTATCGGTATCGACCTTAAGCCGACGGAAATCGGCTGCTTTTAAATATAGCAAGGCAAAACCGCCCCTCCCGTACCCATAAAAACAACGGGACCGCTCGGCGCACCTTGCGCGCCGAGCGGTCCCCGCACACCCTCCGAAAATCATCTGAAACCGAAAAACCTTCGCCGCGCCACCCGAGCCACCCTGCGGCTCGGACGGCGCGGCGCCTTACTGCCTCCGACACACTCAAAAACTCTTGATCACAACAAGCGATGCTATCCCGAGTATCACACCCGTAATAATGTTGAACGAAAGCCTTTCCTTGTACATGATCGACGCAACGACCGTCGAAATGATCGTTCCCCCGCCGTTGATAAATGTGAAGAGTATAACAGGCGAGATCAGCGATGTGGATATCGTTGCAAATTGATTGATCATAAAAAGAGATACTGCCAGCGCGGCGCCGCATACAAAAAGCGACTTTGTGAGCCGCGAATTCTCCCGCGTTCCGTCAGCGCCGACCGGTAGTCCCCTTTTCGCCGCCGCGGAGATCGGAAGCCCGAGCAGTGCAACTATCGCAAAACTTATAAAGGAAAACGCACTCACACTGCCGTTCGGCACATAGCGGGTGAACATCTGCTGCGCCAACATTGTCACACCGTTCGAAACAAGACAACCGATAAGAAGCAGCGCCGTCTTAAGGTCAAACTTTGCATATATTTTCTTTGAACCTTTAATGAGGAAAAATGACGAAACAAAAAATCCTATAAGACCGACCCACTGCATCACACTTACCGGCTGACCGAAAAACATTGCACCCGCCGCAATGGGTATCAGCATTCCCGCAGTCCCGAACATTGAATTGAGACTCACGGTGCCGCTCTTCATCGCATATATGCTGCACGAACTGCAGGCAAGAAGCGAAACGCCCGAAAGGGCTGCGATTCCGACGGTCAAAAGATCTATCTTTATGCCCTCGCCAGAGACGATTATCGCAGCAAGACCGATAAAAGCCGACAAAGCATATTGGTATGTAACATAACGCGACAACATAGCGCTGTTTTTGACCTCAATGCTTGACCGCTTGCCGAATATTGCCTGCACCACACGAAACAAAAGAATGATTAAAATATATATCCAAACCATTGACACAACCGACCTTTCTGATATAATATATCATTGTAAGGGTGTGTTTTCAATAAAACGGACACCGAAAAATTTTCGACTTTGATCGGGGATGAGAAGTTGACTCTCACCAAACTTGCAAAGCTTGCCAATGTGTCGGTTTCAACCGCATCCAAGGCATTTTCAATGAGTTCCGAGGTCAATGAAGAAACGAGAGAAGCGGTATTTGAAGCGGCGCGAAAGTCAGGGTGCTTTCGCCGCTTTTTCAATGCAAAATATCCTAAACCGACTGTCACCGTTATCTGCCCCGAGTTTTTCGGCAGATTCTACTCGGGCATAGCTTCGGAGCTTGAAAGAGCCTTTCGCGAATCGGGATGCGATGTAAGCTTTTCAACGACCGATTTTTCCGACGAAAAGACCGAAGACCTGGTTTCCTATTACGATCGATATACGGATTCGGACCTGCTCATCGTTATGGGCAATGCTCCCGAAGGAGTGCACCGCGAGATCCCGATCATCCAGATCGGCGGAGGAAACGACGATACGGAAAATGCCGACGGATACATAAGACTTGAATTCGAACAGGCAATGCGCGAGGTCATCGGCTCACTCTACCGTTCGGGCGTAAAGAGCGTCGGATTCATCGGCGAAAAGCATACATATACGAAGCAGCACCTGATAAGCGAGCTTATGAAAGAATATAACTTTGATGATTTGAGGGTATCCGTCTCGGCCGAACGCTTTGAAAATGGCGGATACACTGCGGTCGAAACCATGCTGAATGAAGGTTTGCCTTTCCCCGAAGCTTTGGTATGCGCGTATGACTATATGGCGATCGGCGCCGTCAGAAAACTGAATGAGGTCGGCATCGCGGTTCCGGGGCAGGTCTCGATATTCGGAATGGACGATCTGCCCGAGTGCGAATACCTGACTCCTTCTCTTTCTTCTGTCGGATGGAGCGGTCGGGAGATATCTTCCGCCGCGGTAAAACTTGCACTTGATATACTTGACGGAAAAAGCGAAAACCGTAAAACCACCGTCACGGCAGCAGCAAAATTTCGCGAATCATCGGGAAGAATAAACCGATCATCCGTCGCCGCCGACGAATGATGCACTTCGCCCGTAAAACTTAATCGGTAAAGCATTCCGAAAGTCGAAAACACACCAACGGATCATACCCAACGAATTGAGGACCGAGGGAGATTATAAAATGAAAGCAACCGAAAAAAGCAACGAAAACTCGACCGAAAAAGGCAATAAAAAAGCAGGCTCAAAAGCCGGTAATATTATCGGAACAGTGTTTGCGGCGATCTTAAGTATCCTCCTCTTTGCATCACTTGTATTCACATCGCTTTTTTGCGGCATAAGCGATTTTTCAAGACCCGAGACCCTCGTCGACATTGCAACAAATATCAACGGAGAAAAGCTTCTTATCTCTAATCAAATGGTGGCGCAGGCGGTTGAGGAATCGGGATTAAATCCCGACGCAGTGGATAAGCTTTTAAAAACAAAAGCGGTAAAAGAACTGCTCTCCGTCTATTCAAACTCGGTCATAAGCAGCGTTGAAAATAAGGAACCCGCCGAAAAGCTGACACCCGAGCGCGTAAACAAGATCGCACGCGAAAATGTAGGAGAGCTCGCCGATGTAGTCAAAGAGACCGTGCCTGCGGCAAGAAAGCTCAGCGAAGGAAGACTCAGAGAAATAATACTTATGACGGTGGATAAATACTCATCTGAGATAGTATCTGTTCTCCCCGCCCCCGAAAGCCTCGGAGAAGTCGCAAGTGAATACGGCGGAACGGCAGCCTTTGACGCCGAACTGCGGATACGGTTCATAATCGGATTCGTGATCGTCTGTGTCATCATTGCGGCACTCATTTATCTTTGCAGATTCCGCCGATTCAAAGGATTTCTCTGGATCGGGATCACTTCGGGCGCCTCCGCCGTCGTGACCGCCCTTTTTGCAGTTGTATTCGGCGGTGAAAAGCTTGTAGGCCGCATAATGGACAGTATCCCGTCGGGCTCGGTATTCACGACTCCCATTATGTCACATATTTCAAATACACTTTATTGCTGCACACTGATACTGCTCGGTTGTTCCGTGTTGTTCATTGGCTTGTTTATCCTCACTTATAAGCTGACAAAAAAGCGCCGCGTACACGCTTCCGCCCTGCCCGACGACATGGCAAGCACAAATGCAGACGCAGGCACCGACGCCATAGCAGAAGCCGGCACCTCGACAAAGTCCGACACTCCCGCGGGGACCGAACCCAAAAATGAGGGCGAGACTCTCGGCGATACCGACACTGCCTCCGATACAGACACCGACACCGATACCGGGAGTGATGCC
>CAKRVQ010000072.1 GCA_934408795.1 uncultured Eubacteriales bacterium | reverse complement strand
GGTAAGGATGTTGCGGCTGCGAAAGCGGTGATAAGCAACGCGGGACTTACCGCGATAGTGGTCGGAAACGGCGATAAGGTCATCAGTCAGATGCCGGATTCCACACAGTCGATATTCAAAAAGGGAACGGTAATACTGTACACCGAAGAAGAGGTGACTGCAGAAAAATCCACCGTGCCCAACTTCTTAGGCCTTACCGCATCGGGAGTAAATGAACTTGCGGTGCGTAACGGTATAAATGTACAGTTTTCGGGAACATCGATAACGGTGAGCGGCGTTACCGCATATAAGCAGAGCATTGCCGCAGGTACCGAGGTCGAAAAAGGAACAACGGTCACGGTTGAATTCAGAGATTCCACTCTGAGGGATTGACCGTACACGACAGACCCGAACGGGTCGTACGGAGATAAAATGAAGCTTAAAGAATTGTTGAAAAGTGTCGATTGCGGTCGACTTTCGGAGACCGAGATCGTCGATGTGACCTCAGATTCAAGAAGAGTGTCGCAAGGAGTGGCTTTTGTTTGCATAAAGGGACCTGTTAACGACGGCCATATGTTTGCCGCTGATGCAGCCGAAAAAGGCGCTGCGGCTGTGATATGCGAAAGAAGCGTCGGACTTGAGAACGAGATAGTTGTAAAGGACAGTATCGCCGTGTTTGCGGAAATGTGCGCAAACAGGTTCGGCAACCCTCAAAAATCGATCCGACTTTTCGGCGTTACCGGCACAAACGGCAAGACCTCCGTGGCTTTTATGCTGAAATCCATTCTTGAGGCTGCGGGTCACAAGTCGGGTCTTATCGGAACGATCCAGAATATGATCGGCGATGAGGTCGTCAGATCGGTAAATACCACCCCCGGTATCTATGATATGTATAAACTGCTGAGCGAAATGGTAGGGAAAGGCTGCGATTGCTGCGTTTCCGAAGTCTCATCCCATGCTCTTGATCAGAGAAGGACCGAGGGACTGACCTATGAAGTGGGTATGTTTACAAATCTTACAGAGGATCACCTTGACTATCATAAGACGATGGAGGCATATCTGCAGGCAAAAAAGAAACTCTTTTTTGCGTCAGAGAAAGCAGTTCTGAATTTTGACGATCCGTCCTTTTCAGCTCTCTCCGAAGGAATACCATCAGAGGTCATCACATATTCCTGTAAAAGCGATGAAGCTTCGTATTCCGCCAAGAATATATCCTACGGCGCCGACTTCACCGCATTCGAATTTGTCGGCTACAATGTGATACAAAGGGTGAAGCTCGGTATAGGAGGAAGCTTTACCGCGGCGAACGCAATGTGTGCGCTTACGGCGGCGATTTCCGCAGGTGTTGACGCCGACACGGCAGTGAAAGGCATATGCTCGCTCGGGTCGGTAAAGGGCAGATGCGAGACGGTGCCTACAGGTCTCGGATACACTGTTATCATTGACTATGCCCATACACCAGACGGACTTGAGAATATACTGAAGACATTTTCATCCTGCCCCAAAAACAGACTTACGGTGGTTTTCGGCTGCGGGGGAGACAGAGATAAAATGAAGCGCCCCATAATGGGGGAGATAGCATCCGTGTATGCCGATAATATCATCGTGACAAGCGACAACCCCAGGACTGAAGACCCAAACGCCATTATAGATGACATACTTGTCGGCGTGAAAAAAGGAAAAAAGCCTTACCGTGTTATCGAGAATCGTATCGACGCTATTAAATTTGCAATGGAAAACGCGGAAAAAGGTGATATAATAGTTTTGGCGGGCAAGGGGCACGAGGATTATCAGATCCTTGCCGACGGAAAAATTCACCTTGACGAGCGGGAGATCATAAGAGACATACTAAATAAAAAGGATTGACGGGGCTATGCGCGACATATCATCTTTAACTGCGGCACTTGCGGCATTTGTAATTACTTTTATTTTCGGCTTTGTTTTTGTGCCGTACCTTAAAAAACTTCATTTCGGTCAAAGTATAAGGGACGAAGGCCCCAAGTGGCACAAGGGCAAACAGGGAACGCCGACCATGGGCGGCGTTATGATGGTAATAGGCTTTTTCGCCTCGCTCGCCCTGACTGTGGCAATAGCCGCTATGGGAAGCGGACCGCTGAACGAAGCGTTGGGCAATCCTTATAAGCTCACATTGTTCCTTTCGGGTGCGGTACTGTCGCTCGGTATGGGAGCGATAGGCTTTGTGGATGACTACATAAAGGTCGTCAAAAAACGCAATCTCGGTCTTACCGCAATGCAAAAGACGATCCTGCAGATGGTGGTCTCCGCCGCCTTCCTTGCAAGCATAGCCATGTGCGGTGTTGACTCTACATATATTCCTTTTGTGGGGTATATCGACATAATGCACGGCGCGGGACTTATCTTTTGGCCGATAGCCCTCTTCTTTGTCTACGGATTTACCAATGCCGTGAATCTTACCGACGGTATCGACGGTCTGGCGTCGTCCGTCACCCTTGTTGTCGCCTGCGCATTCATTGTTTATTCGGCGCTTACCTCGGGGAATGCCCTGAACGGTGTATCGGCGTGCGCTTTGGCAGGCGCCTGCCTCGGCTTCTTTTTGTGGAACGCGAATCCCGCCAAGGTTTTTATGGGCGATACGGGATCTCTTTTTCTGGGCGGAGCGGTGGTAGCTCTCGCTTTCGGTACGGGATGCCCGATACTGCTGCTCCTGTTCGGATTTGTCTACCTTTGCGAGGCAATGTCCGTGGTGCTTCAGGTGTTGTGCTATAAGCTCTTCAAAAAGCGTATCTTTAAGATGAGCCCGATACATCATCATTTTGAAATGTGCGGTTGGAGCGAAAATAAGATCGTAACCGTTTTTTCACTCGTCACGGCGGTCACAAGCGCTGCGGCGATCTATATAGGTGTTAATTATTAGAATTCCGAAAGATTGGGAGGGCGTTGACAGTTGACCGATAAAAGAAACGCCGATGTGCCGAAGAAGCGACGCTCGGTTATATCCTCCGTTTACCAAAACGGTAAAGCCGATGCGTTTTTTATATCAATATTGCTTGTTCTGCTTTGTATCGGACTTGTTATGCTCTTCTCGGCAAGCTACTACTATGCCAATAATAAATTCGGAGACAGTTATAAATTCATAAAGCAGCAGGCAATATATGCCGCGGTCGGACTGGTGATGATGTATGTCGTCTCAAGGATCGACTACCATGTGTATAAAAAATTCGCGTGGATCCTTTACTTCGGTATACTGGTGCTGCTGGCGGTGCTGCTCGCACTTCCGCCGATGATAAGCGGCGTGGATTACAAACGCTGGTTTGTTCTCGGACCGCTCAATTTTCAACCGTCCGAAATAGCTAAGTTTTCCGTGGTTCTTCTCTTCGCTTACCTTATGGAAAAGTACGAAAAGAAGATGTCGACATTCCTCTTCGGTTTTGTTTTCTTTCTGATATTGCTCGGAGCCGTCTGTGTCTTGGTCGTGTTGGAACCGCACCTTTCGGCGACTGTTCTGATATTTATGATAGGCGTCACCATGATGTTTGTAGGGGGCGTTAAAAAGCTCTACCTGTTTGCAAGCGCGGGAGCGGGTGTCGGACTCGGCACGGTGGCAATACTATCGGGTATTGTCGACTACGGATCAACGAGGATCAAATATTGGCTTGACCCGTGGCTTGATGCAAGGGGAAAGGGCTTTCAGACGATACAGTCACTCCTTGCGATCGGCTCGGGCGGATTCCTCGGTAAGGGACTCGGTCAGTCGAGACAGAAATACCTGTGGGTCCCCGAACCGCACAACGATTTCATATTTTCGATCGTCTGCGAGGAATTGGGACTTGTCGGCGCGATGCTGATAATCCTGTTGTTCTGCCTGCTTGTATGGCGCGGCTTCACAATAGCTGCCCGCGCAAAAGACAGATTCGGCAGCCTGCTTGCCCTCGGACTTTCGTTTCAGGTGGGACTTCAGGCTCTTCTTAATATCCTTGTTGTTACCAATACGATACCGAACACCGGTATAAGCCTGCCGTTCTTCAGCTACGGAGGCACCTCCATGGTCATACTTCTGTGTGAAATGGGTATCGTTCTTTCGGTCTCAAGGTCGGCGAGAATGCCGAAAAGCTGAAATTCGGCAGAATAGGTCTACTCGGCGAAATACCGATCACCTTAACGAAATACCGTTTACCTTGACGGAATACCGATCGCCTTGATCGGATAATGTACAAAAGTCATTCGCGTTAGGAGAGTAATTATGCATATATTATTTGCGGGCGGCGGCACTGCAGGTCATATAAATCCGGCACTTGCGGTCGCAAATTATATCAAGAGCGTGCGCCCGGATACGACTGTAAGCTACATCGGAACCGCAAACGGCCTTGAAAGCAGACTTGTCCCTGCAGCGGGATACGATTTTTATACCATCGAGGTTGCGGGATTTCAAAGAAAACTGAGTCTGCAAAATATCAAAAAGAATATTGCTGCTATCGGAAAAGCGGTCAACGGCTCACTCGCCTCCAAAAAGCTATTGAAGGAATTAAAGCCCGATGTCGTTGTCGGAACGGGAGGCTATGTGAGCGGACCCGTTTTGCGTGAGGCCGCAAAACTCGGTATAAAAACGGCTATCCACGAACAAAACGCTTTTCCCGGTGTGACCACCAAAATGCTGCTTCATTCCGCAGATAAGGTCATGCTTGCAATGCCCGAGGCCAAAGAACGCCTGAAATTCGACCGTGAATACATAATCACCGGCAACCCTATAAGAAACAGTCTCATTACGGCAAACCGCTCGGAGAGCCGAAAAAAGCTCGGTCTTGCCGCAGGCGAAAAGCTTGTCCTTTCATTCGGAGGCAGCCTCGGAGCGAGGGCGATCAACGAGTCGATGGCAGGTGTTATAAAACACGCCGCCGATAACGGCGATTTCTGCGTTTATCATGCAACGGGCAGATCGGGCTACAACGGAATGACCGAATTGATGAACGAGATGGGCATTGATACAAACAGTCACTGTGTGCGCGTGGTGGAGTACATCGACAATATGAATGAACTTCTTGCCGCTGCAGATCTCGTCATCTGCCGCGCCGGTGCGATAACATTGGGCGAGCTTGAAGCGTGCGGAAAACCGAGCATACTCATTCCGTCGCCTTATGTCGCCGAAAATCATCAGTATTTCAACGCACTCACCCTTAAAGACAACGGTGCCGCCGAACTGATAGAAGAAAAGGATCTGACCTCAGAAAGACTTCTTTCCGAGGTGTTGGCACTCGTATCGAATGACGAAAAACTCAAGTCTATGTCAGAGAATGCGCGTCGGATCGCGATAACCGGGGCGGACAAAAAAATAGCCGATGTGATATTTGAACTTGCCGAAAGCGGCGGTAAAAAATGATTTTTGAGCCGCGGCTTTCACATAACGTAAGGCTGCACTTAAATCGGCAGGAAATAATGTTCAACCGTATCCCTCCGCTCAAGCGGTAAACCAAACGAAGGCAGCGCCGCGCGCCCTTCCGCGGAAGGGCGCAAAACGGGCTTCACGGTGCGATAAATGGTTGCCGCCCTCTGTGTATAAAAACAGAACTCTTTGAGAGCTGAAGTGTGCGTAATGCCCGTTTGCCGCGCCTTCGGCGCTTTGCGGCGCTGCCTTCGGCAGCTTTGCCGCTCGGACGGAGGTATCGTAAGCTGCCTTGTCCGCCCTCATATCTGTATTACCTTTTTAGCAAGGACAAATTGTTCGGCATAGTATGGACTGAATTGGAGAGTGCATACTATGTCAAAATTGATAATAAACGGCGGGAGACCGTTAGTCGGCACGGTCGACCTGCCCGGCGCCAAAAACGCAATACTGCCGTTGCTTGCCGCAACCGTCCTTACCGGGGATAAATGCGAAATACATAATTGTCCCTCACTTACAGATGTGGACGCCTGCGAAAAGATACTGCGTTCTCTTAATTGCAAGGTGGAAAGAAGAGACGGATTGACCGCGGTCGATTCCTCAGATGCCTTGTTTTCACCGATATCGGAATCGCTTATGAGAGAAATGCGCTCATCGATTGTTTTTCTCGGCGCGATAGTCGGCAGGTTCGGCAGGGCGGTGATGAGCAATCCGGGAGGGTGCGAACTCGGACCGAGGCCTATTGATATCCATCTGTCCTCTCTGAGAAAAATGGGAGTGTCGATAACCGAAAGGGACGGTATTCTCGATTGCAGTACCGACCGTGTCCGCGGTGCCGACATAGTGTTGCCCATACCGAGCGTCGGAGCGACAGAAAACATTATGC
>CAKRVQ010000071.1 GCA_934408795.1 uncultured Eubacteriales bacterium | reverse complement strand
GGTTATAATCGATTCATAGGAACGAGGGCGATCGTATCTGTCGCCCGAAAGGAGATAACTACTTTATGGATAGCAGAGATAACCTCGGCAATATTAACGAAGGCTTTGATGAAATAAGCTCTGCGGACGATTCGACAAAGCGCGCGGATCAGCCGATCGAAGATCTCTTCAAGGGCGACGGCGAAGAAGTGCGCGGGAATGAAGAGGCTTCCGCAGCCGATACGGAGGCGTCAGAGGTGTCGGAGGCGGCGTCGAAAGCGTCGGAAGCACCGCAGGAGACGGTAGATCACGCCGTCGGCGAAGAGCCGCCCGTGGCAAGCTTTACACCCGAAACAAATTACGGATATGTCCCGAACGGGTCATATCACAATAACTCGGTTGATGCTCCGCAAACGCATAACATCTATGTCGGAAGACCTCCGAAGCAAAAAGCTCCCCGTGAAGCGAAACAGGCCAAGCCTAAAAAGGGAATAAGCGCAGCGGGACTTGTCGCAATAATACTTGCAGTCGCAATAATAGGCGCAGGCTCGGGCTTCGGCGGTGCATTGCTCGCTTTTAAGAAGAGCGATGTTTCGGGCAATTCGTCGGTGAACAGCGGCGGAGCTGTTTCAAATAACGGAGGATCGACAATAACGATCAACGATTCGGCGCTGCAGAATGTCGTAGAGGCGGTTTATGAAAAAGCTTCACCGTCGGTTGTCGGTATCCGTACGACCGTAGGAACCCGCAGCTTTTTCTTCGGTAAATCCGAAAGCTCAGGTGAGGGCACCGGAGTCATATATTCATCGGACGGTTACATTATAACCTGCTATCATGTTATAGAAAACATTTACTCCGATTCGATATCATCCTCCAAAGTAGAGGTGTTCCTGCCCGGCGATCCCGATACGGGAATCGAGGCAAGCGTTGTCGGATACAGTAAGGCAACCGACATAGCGATGCTGAAGATCGAAAAGACAGGGCTTACGGCAGCGGAATTCGGAACAAGCTCGGACCTTAAGGTCGGTCAGTATGCGGTTGCAATAGGCAATCCCGGCGGATTGCAGTTTATGAGCTCGGTATCTTACGGCGTTATAAGCGGACTCAACAGGACCGTAAGTATAGAAGGCCTCGGAGAGATGTCTCTTATTCAGACCGACGCTGCCATAAATCCGGGAAACTCCGGCGGTGCTCTTGTCAATACCGCGGGAAAGGTAATAGCGATCAACTCATCAAAGTATGTCAGCGAGAGCTATGAAGGAATGGGCTTCGCCATTCCGATAGACACGGTCATAAAGATCATCCAGAACATATTTGATAACAAGGATGATCCGCAGCCATATGTCGGCATTGAGTACTATACAAATGTGACCGAGAACTGGCTTAAAGAAAACAATCTCCCTGCGGGCATCATAATTAAGGATGTTGTTTCAAACGGACCTGCCGAAAAAGCGGGACTTAAGGCGGGGGATATAATCGTTGAATTCAACGGTGTTGAGGTCAGCAGCGTGGAGGCATATACGACCGCGCTCAGCAAATGCAGACCGGGACAAAAGGTAAGTATAAAGATCTACCGCAGCAGCACATATTACACCGGAACATTGACCATAGGTTCAAACAACGCCGCATAAGTCGGTCGGACCGATGATAGTCGAATACTTTGTCGACTCCCGCTGACCGATTCCTCCCATAGCACAGTAAAAAGCCCCTTGCGAATACAATTAAGTATTCACAAGGGGCTTTTTTTTGTTTCCGCGCCAAGCCCAAAAAAGCGGCGCACCCTGCGCGCCGCTTAGCTCACCGCAATATTATAGGCGGCGCACCCTGCGCGCCGCCTACAAACTCATCACTGCTCATGTCACACCCCGCGCACCGCCCGCCGCGCACCCTGCGCGCGACGGGCGTACACCTTGTTAACTGTCCGCCACACTGCGGCAAAGGTCGTTTTTTGTCGGAAAACGCGGGGCGCCGTTCGATCGGGCTCGCAGAAGGAGAATAAGATCATAGAATATCGGTAATGTTCAAACCGCCGACCCTTTCACGAAGAGACTCCTTTATCGGGACGAGAAGGTTCAGACTGCCCGCCTCCGAGTAGAATTGCTGCAAACTGTCATTCGATGCCCTATCATTTCTGCTTTCTCCCTTTGCGTCTGCGCGGTATTGCTTGGGGGTGCAGTCATATCTTTCCTTAAAGGCACGGGCAAGATATCGCACATCCGAAAACCCGCTGCTGACACTGATATCAAGTATGGTTCGATCGGTGGTCGCAATAAGATTACAGGCGTATTCAAATCGCTTCTCTTTAAGATATTCCTGAAAAGAAACACCCAAGGTCCTTTTGAACAGATGCGACAAATAAGTCATCGAAAGCTTCTCTTCGCGCGCAATATCATCAAGCAGCAGCTTGCCGGTAAAATTCTTGTCGATACAGTCGGTAATAGAGAGGATCCGCTCTTTCTGTCTTTTTGTTTCACTTGAATCGCGTGCCCGACCGAACGACGGAATATGCTTTTTCATAAGGAAGAACATTTCGGATACCCCGCGTAAACATGAGAATTCAAAATCGGGATTCCGACCGAGATAGGAACAGGCGGCTTCACAAAACAAAAAGGACAGGAGAAGATATACATCTTCTTCCGATTCAAGACCGGATCGGAGAGAAACGCAGTTATTCATCCGATAGCTGCCGAAATCGGGGATCAGACCTTCCAATGCTCCGGGTGCGAGCTGCATAGACATTATAACGGCATCGCCGTTCGCGGAGTCGAATTCATGCGGCTCAAGTTGGTTTACATAATATATGTCGCCCTTCTTGAATTCATGTCTCCTGCCTCCGCAGGTAAGTATCAAAGAGCCGTCCAATACCATACCGATCTCAATCTCGCGGTGAATATGTACGGTTCGGTGTACCAGTTTCACGATAAATATATTCATATAGCGGAGCAAACCATGGGAAACTATCTCATATTCCCTTGCCATATTTAACTCTCCTTTGTACGGGCGGACGAAATATGCCGCACATGTCGGGTTCGACTCCCGTCGGATAATTCTCGTCAGTATAAGCCGACCGAAGGCAGCGCCGCCCACGCCGAAGGCGTGGCAAACGGGCAACGGTACGCTTCTATTTTCCGAAGAGTCCTGATTTTTACGACGGATCTGCATTCCCGCAGCTCACTTTGATGCCCGTTTTGCGCCCTCCCGAGGGAGGGCGCGCGGCGCTGCCTTCGGTCGATTTATTATACCACAGGGTTCGAATGTGCGTCAGCCTGAGTCTGTCGGCCCCGCTTATGATGACCTTGTTTCGCTCATGCGACTGCAAACTTATTATAGAATGATCCGCCGCCTTGTGTCAACAGAATCAAAACGAAGAGAGCAAACAAATCATATAATTTTGATCAAACTAATGGGCTTTTTTGTCAGCTCGGTAATGTCGTTATGTTTATATTACAAAAAAGTTATTATACATATCGTTACCGTTTGCGCACTGCCGCAGCTATGGCTTTTAAAAATCAATCGCAAACTAATCGTGTAACCGAGTCAAACAAATGCTGGAAGGGAACGGGGAGACGATCTTATAATATCCGTAGAACGCCGCGCAGACGGCAGAATAAAGGAGGATATTCCGATGTCGAAATTCAAATTCTCGGTCGGTCCCTGGAATGTTCACACAGGCGCCGATTCGTACGGACCCGAGACCCGTAAACCTATCGACCTTGAAACAAAATTTGCAAAGTTTGCCGAGCTCGGATTTTCCGCAGTTCAGTTCCATGACGATGATGCCGTCCCCGATATGAATAATATGACCGACGAAGAGATCAGGTCATATGCCGAAGGAGTTAAAAAGCTTCTTGACAAATACGGTCTCAAGGCAGAGTTTGTGGCTCCCCGCCTGTGGATGGATCCGCATACCGTTGACGGCGGATTTATGAGCAGTAACAGCGAGGACCGCGAATTTGCGCTCTGGCGTGCATACCGCTCCATAGACATTGCAAACGCACTCGGTTGTGATCTTATTGTCTTGTGGCTTGCACGCGAGGGAACGCTTTGCGCAGAGAGCAAGAGCCCCGTTTGGGCGACAAAGCAGCTGGTAGATGCCATCAATAAAATGCTCTCCTACGATCCGCATATACGCGTCTGCATAGAGCCGAAACCGAACGAGCCGATCGATCGCTCAATATGCGGTACGATGGGCCATGTTATGGGCGTATCATCTGCAACGATCGATCCGAAACGCGTGGGAGGAAATCTTGAGTCGGCGCACGCGGTGCTGGCAGGACTTGACCCTTCTGACGAAATAGGATTTGCACTTGCCTTTGATAAGCTCTTTACGGTACATCTTAACGACCAGAACGGGATACGTTACGATCAGGATAAATCTTTCGGCGTAGAGAATCTTCGCAGTGCATTTAACCAGGTCAAGGTGCTGGTCGAGAATAAATACTGGGAAAAGGGATATGTCGGTCTGGATGTTAAGGCTATGCGCACAACATCGGATGAGGACGGATATGAGCATCTTAAAAACTCTCTTGCGATCTTTAAGGCGCTTGAGCAGAAGGTCGATAAATGGGATTATGCATATACCGACAAACTTATATCCGAAAGGAAATTTGAGCAGCTTGAGATGTATACTATGAACCTTCTCATGGGTATATAACGACCTTACATATATGTGTATGGGAAAGCCGACGGGCGGTTGTAATGCCTTATGCGATTTGACACATTAAACCGACGACAACTCCGATACATAAGGGAGGCAATCAATGAAGCAAAAGATCATTGCCGCGGGGCACATCTGCCTTGATATCACACCCGTTTTCCCTGCCGGAAACACATACGATCGGGTGGGCGAGATACTAAAAGCGGGCAAGCTTGTTCAGGTGGGTGCCGCCGATGTGCACACGGGCGGGAGCGTGGCAAATACGGGTCTTGCGTTCCGCAAACTCGGCGCAGATGTTATGCTCTGCGGCAAGGTGGGAAAGGATGCCTTCGGTTCAATGATAGGGGAGCTGCTTGCCGAAAACGGCGTGGCGGGACTGCTTGTCGACGAGACCGCCGAAACCTCATATTCTGTCGTGATTGCGATTCCGGGAATCGACCGTATATTCATCCATAATCCCGGGGCAAATAATTCCTTCTGTTCATCCGACATACCCGACAGTGTCCTTGACGATGCGGTTCTTTTTCATTTCGGCTATCCGACTCTTATGCGAAGGATGTATGAAAACGACGGTAAGGAGCTTGCCGAACTCTTTGAAAGAGTAAAGAAAAGAGAAATTGCGACCGGTCTTGATATGGCGGCGGTAGATCCGACATCTGAGGCGGGGAAGGCGGACTGGAGGTCGATCCTGAGACGGGTCCTTCCGTTCACCGATTTTTTTGTTCCGAGTTTTGAAGAACTTCTGTTTATGCTGAACAGGGAAAAATATGAGCGCTTGATTTCGGACGGCGGGGATATATCCGCTGCTGCCGATATGAAAAAAGATGTCATGCCTTTGGCGGAAGAATGCCTTAAAATGGGATGTAAGACCGTGCTTATCAAGTGCGGTACCTCGGGAATGTATTACAGGACCGGAGACCGTGAAGCGATAGAAAGCATTGGTAAAAGGTTTTGCATCAATGTCGAAAGATGGGCAGATAAAGAGGGAACACAACCTTGTTTCAAGGCTGATCGGGTACTCAGTGCGACAGGCGCGGGGGATTCTTCGCTTGCGGCGTTTTTATATGCCGCATTAAGGGGCAGCGATCCTGCGCGTTGCGCAGCACTGGCAGCGGCAGAGGGAGCCTGCGCCGTGACCGAATACGACGCCTTTAGCGGGCTGAGATCATTAAAGGAGCTTGAAACGCTTGTCGACTCTGGCAAATGCCGTCCCGCCGTCGAAGATAGCTGACGGCATGCCGCTTTTATTAAAAAACAGCTGCCTCTGACCATCCTGTTCGGGTGAGCGATCAATTATCGCTCACCCGTTATTTTTATAAACATCGGCGGATGATCGGCAGCGGGCGCGGCGCACCCTGCGCGCCGCGCCACAAAAAGGATGCCGCCGTTTCGGCGAGTATTCGGAGGTCATACCGTTCACCCGCCGCCCACCGCCGCGCACATCAGCGCGCGCCGACGGGCGGCTCTATCCTCTTGCACAAACTATAGCGGTGATGGATTTCCCGCACCGAGCGTTGTGTACCTTAACAACCCGACCGAAGGCAGCGCCGCGCGCCCTTCCTCGGAAGGGCGCAAAAACGGGCGACAG
>CAKRVQ010000070.1 GCA_934408795.1 uncultured Eubacteriales bacterium | reverse complement strand
ATATATGATACAATATGTTGTAATTTGTTGTTACATATGAAAGGATATGATCTTGATGGACAATAAAGAAAGACTCGTCGGCACCGTATCAAGAGGCATTCGATGCCCTATCATCCGTGAGGGAGACGATCTCGCTAAGATCGTTACCGAAAGCGTTCTCGCGGCAGCCGACAGCGAAGGGTTTTCTCTTCGTGACAGGGATGTTGTTTCGATAACCGAATCCATCGTTGCCCGTTCGCAGGGCAATTATGCAAGCGTTGACGACATAGCTGCCGATGTAAAGGCAAAGCTCGGCGGCGGCACGATCGGAGTTATCTTCCCGATCCTCTCGCGCAACAGATTTGCCATTTGTTTGAGGGGTATCGCTAAGGGAGCAAAAAAGATCGTTCTTATGCTCTCATACCCTTCGGATGAAGTGGGCAATGAGCTCGTAAGCCTTGACAAGATCGATGCTGCCGGTGTAAATCCATACAGTGATGTTCTCACCCTTGAGAAATACCGCGAACTCTTCGGTTACGGCAAGCATGAGTTTACGGGCGTTGATTATGTTCAGTACTACAGTGATCTGATCCGCGAGAGCGGCGCCGAAGTGGAAGTTATATTTGCCAACCGTGCGACCGCCATCCTTGATTATACCGACTGTGTTCTCACCTGTGATATTCACACCCGCGCAAGAACAAAGCGTGTTCTTAAAGCTGCCGGCGCAAAGAAGGTCTGCGGTCTTGACGACATAATGACCTCCCCCGTTTCCGGAAGCGGATGCAACGAAAAGTACGGTCTTCTCGGATCCAACAAGTCCACCGAAGACAAGGTAAAGCTTTTCCCGAGGGAGTGCAAGGATCTTGTTCTCGACATTCAGGCAAGACTGCTGAAAGCAACCGGAAAGCACATTGAAGTAATGGTATACGGCGACGGTGCTTTCAAGGATCCCAAAGGCAAGATCTGGGAGCTTGCGGACCCTGTCGTCTCCCCCGCTTTCACCGACGGACTCATCGGCACTCCGAACGAGCTCAAGCTCAAATACCTTGCCGACAATGACTTCAAAGATCTTTCGGGTGAAGCCCTTAAAGCTGCTATATCCGAGTCCATTCGCAGCAAGGATGCCGATCTTGTCGGCAATATGGCTTCGCAGGGTACAACTCCGCGTCAGCTCACCGATCTGATAGGTTCGCTTTGCGACCTCACGAGCGGATCGGGCGACAAGGGTACTCCCGTCGTCCTCGTGCAAGGATATTTTGACAATTACACCAACTGATAGATTTAGACTTTCAAATGTTTGCAATGCCGCGCGTTCAGCAGCGGCATTACTTATTTAATCGGCGGGCAGCGCTTATTCTTATTCTCGCGGGCGGGACTCGGAGAGTGCTGTTTCAATATATAACGAAAGGAGCGCGATCGGGAATGATATCATATACCGACAAAAACAAACTGTCCGACATCAAGGTGTTGTTTATAGACATTGACGGCACGCTTCTTGATTTTGATATGAGCGCAAAGGCTGCAATATCAGAGGCGGCGAGCGAGCTCGGTATCGCACTCGGCGACGGATTCTTTGATACTTTCTCTTCTGTAAACGACGGTCTGTGGGAGCGTGTTGAGCGAAAGGAAATAACCAAGGACGAGTTATTTCATATGCGCTGGGACATTATATTTGATAAGGCGGGAGTATCGCGCAACATCGGCGGATATGACTTTGAGCTTGTATTCAAAAAGCACCTCTTCTTCACTGCGGTACCAGTTGACGGAGCAAAAGAGATGCTTGATTATTTAGTCAAAAAATACCCTCTTTACATTGCGAGTAATTCCTCACGGGGTCAACAGGAATCGAGAATGCGTGCAGCGGGACTTGATGGGTACTTCAAGAAGATGTTTATATCGGATGAGATCGGTGCGGAAAAGCCGAGCGGTGATTTTTTTGAGTACTGTCTTACAAACGCAGGCGGAATTCGGCCGAGTGAGGCGGTTATGATCGGAGATTCTCTGACTGCCGACATAAAAGGCGGCAATGATGCCGGAATTATTACGATACACCTGAACCGAAAGGCGCGGAAGTACACCGACACGCTGCCGGATTACTCCGTGGCGTCTTTATCCGAAATAAAGGAGATTCTTTGACAAATCACAGGAAGCAATGGTACGGATAGGGGCGCCGCGCAGGAGTGCGGCGCGTGAGTACACGGTTTTTAAGGCACCATACGGTGCAATATGTGACTTAAAGTGTATTAAGCGCCGCGCAGGGTGCGGCGCGGGATTCGGTAGGTTTAAGGGGGCGCCGCGCAGGGTGCGGCGCCCGTAAGTTATGCGATCACAGTGAAAGAGAGCCCGCCCGTCGGCGCGTGTGGTGCGCCGACGGGCGGGCTCGGTGTATCTTTTTAGGGTGTGTTAATATGGAAAGATTTCTGCCGTGACACAGTGCCGAAAAAGCTCATCTGCCGCGCGCAGCGTTTTGTTCCTCGGTCTCGGAATAGGAATTATATGTTATAACAACATATGAATCGGGGTTTACGGGTTCTCCCGCCGCAGGAGTCACAGATATAACACTTGAAGGTTTAGCGGTCGTATCATATTTTTCTATAACGCTTATATTGTCATACTGGAATCCCGCCTTCATAAGCGCAAAGATAGCCTCATCCTTTCCGAGACCGACTACATTCGGCATTTCTGTCTCATAGCTTCCGAGGCTGATGATCAGCTTAACGGTCACTTTGCCGTCCTTATCGGGATCGACAAGTCTGCCTGCGTCAGGTGACTGTGATATGACATAGCGGCTTCCGTATGACTCACTGTATTTTTTTGCTTCTATAACAAAGTTGTATTTTTGGTTCAGGCTCGCATCGGCAAGCAACTCCGAAAACACCTTTCCCGTGAAACTGTCGACCTTGACGGTTCCGACCGGTTCTGTTGCTCGGCTGCTCACATCCGAAGAAATATCCGACGAGATCTGCGACGGCAGATCGGAGCTTGCATTGCCGCCCGCATTGGGCATTATGACAAATACATAAATAAGTGCGGCTGCCGCGGCAAAAATAAGTATTGTCATAACAGTTGTCAGGAGCATATATGATTTGAATTTGCTTTTGTCTTTATCCTTCTCACCCTTACGGCTCTGCTTATCCTCAGCGCTCGCGAGCAGCAACCTCATTGATTCGATGTTTTGAGTACGCTCCTCCGGCATTATCTGGAGGGCCTCGGCGAGCGCTTCGGTCACTTCCTTAGGAACCGAGGATGTGAGTTTCTGAGGCAGCGTAAGAGTGTCGTTTGTCACTCGGGAGATCGACTCAACCGGGGGATTCCCGACAAGCACCCTGTACAACACCGCAGCTACTGCATATGCATCTGTCCACGGTCCGCAGGTTCCGATAGAGCCGTACTGCTCAACGGCAGCAAACCCGGGGAACAACTGCGCCTTCAGCGAGCCGTTTGCGGTCCTCGCATCGGCGGTGCAGAATCCCGTTAGTTTCAGTTTGCCGTCCTTTGTCACCAAAACGGTCTCGGGCGAAATGCCGTAGTGATATATCCCTGCCGAGTGCAGGGTTGAAAGTGATGTAAGGAAAGGCAAAAACAAAGGGCGTGCCTGATCCCAAGATATTGTTCCGCCGTTCCTCAAGAGGAATTCTCTTAAAGTGATAGCATCGGTGCTTTCATAAATGCAATAAGCAGTGCCGTTGCCTTCAAATGTTTCGGTAACGGGCAGCAGCGCAGGGATATCATTATGCAGTTTAAGCTTTTCCGTGAGTTCCGAAAACGCCTTTACGCCCTGTTCGAATTCCGCTTCTTTGCCTTCTGTCGGGACTATCCCGCCTTTTTCGTTTCGTGTGCACAATTCGGCGGGGCAATACTCCCTGAGCCAAACGGTATTCTCGGTGTCGCCGTCGAAGCAGATATATGTAACTCCGTCTCCGCTGCTATCTACCGGGTTGCCGACAAGGTAGCGTTTCATGATCCTGGTACCGATATGAAGGTACTTAGGGTCGGGTGATTCTGGACGCGTAAATCCGCAGTAAGGGCACGGTTGGGCACCGTTCGACTCCTTCATACAATTCGGGCAAAGCCTGTCAATGTTTTTCATGGCGATTCCTTTCAAAAGAATAAGTCAGCGTTGTTTTCGGTAAATTCTGAAGAGCTGCACGGCAGGTTACGGCATTTCTCGGTCGGTGCCCTTCAAGCCGTCGAGAGTGAGTTTAAATCCGTCGGTAAACACTCTCAAAAACTCGTCTGCCGCAGGGCAATTAAGGCTCTCAATAACATTATATGTGGAAACGGCTGCATCATTAAATTCGGGATTACCCATTTTAAGCTCATCAAGGCACTTCAAGTAGGCGGATATCTTATCCGCAGCCTTTACGAGCGCGGTGATCTTTTCATCCTCTTCATTAAGTATACCGTCTATTCTGCTCTTCATATAGTCGGGTGACATTTCTACAAGCAGACGCTTTGCTTCGGTCTCAATTCCCGCATAAGCGCTTTCAACGGTCGAGGAGCCGTGTTTTACGGGCGTAGGCAGGTCACCGGTGAGAATTTCGGGTGCATCGTGAAGCATTGCGACAAGGGCGGTTCTTTCCTCGTTTACTCTCCCGCCGAACTTTTCGTTTTCTATAACGGCAAGGGCATAGGCAATAAGTGCGGTCTCAAGGGAATGCTCCGTGAGGTTTTCGTTTCTGAAGCACTGCATAAGCGACCAGCGATTGATATACCTCATTCTGAAGAGCAATGCATATAAATTGGATCTCATTGTTAAGGTGTGATTCCTTTCGGCAGGTGCGGGCAAGCTCATCATTTCACCGCATCCCGCATTTTTATCATTGAATATTATACCATAAAATGCTATAATATCAATACAATAATTATTTAAGGAACGGAAAAGCAAATGGATAAAAGCCTGGAAAACTTTATTCAATCACTCGACACATCGCCGTTGAAAAGACAAAAAGAAATGAAATTCAAAACATTTCTTATTGCTTTTCTTACCGCCACGGCGTTTTTTCTTCCCTATATAATCACAGGTCACGGATATTTTATCTTTTACGGTGACTTCAATGTGCAGCAGATCCCTTTTTACAAGCTCTGCCACAGGATGATACGCGAAGGCAACATTTTTTGGGACTGGGGAACCGACCTCGGAGTCAACTTCATCGGATCGTACAGTTTTTACACCCTCGGTTCGCCCTTCTTCTGGCTGACGCTTCCCTTCCCCGAGTGGATGCTCCCTTATATGATGGGTCCGTTGCTGATACTCAAGTTTTCTTTTGCGGCTCTCACCGCTTATATGTATATCAGGCGTTTCACCAAAACCCCCACAGCCGCCTGCATCGGCGGGTTATTGTACGCTTTTTCCGGTTTTTCCGTTTATAATATCTTTTTCAATCATTTCCATGAGGCGATAGTTTTCTTTCCGTTATTGCTGCTTGCGCTTGAGTTGTTCATCACTGAAAACCGCAGGGGCGTCCTGCTGCTTGCGGTCTTCGCCTGTTCGACCGTCAACTATTTCTTCTTCTTCGGAATGGTCGTCTTTGTTATAATATATTGGTTTGTTCGGCTGCTCACAAAAAACATTCGCATAACGGTCGGACGGTTCTTTATGATGCTCGCAGAATGCGTGCTGGGATTGTTGTTATCTGCTGCCATCCTGCTGCCGTCTGTTCTTGCGGTAATGCAGAACAGTCGTCTTGACAGTACCGTTTACGGCTGGGGTGCGATCCTTCATCCGCGCGGTCAGATATATCTCAACATTCTGGAGGTGTTCTTCTTTCCGCCGGACATTCCCGCACGACCCGTCTTCTTCCCGACCGCCGATGTCAAGTGGTCGAGCCTCGGCGGGTGGCTGCCCGTGTTCGGTCTCGTCGGCGCGCTTACCTGGATGCGCACAAACAAAAAGCATTGGATAAACTACCTTGTATGGATATCGTTGTTTATGGCACTCGTGCCCATACTGAACAGTGCTTTCGTTATGTTCAACACGGCATATTATGCGAGATGGTTCTATATGCCGATACTCATTCTCTGTCTCGCCACCTCAATGGCTTGCGAGGATCGCTCGGCTGACTGGATGCCCTCTTATAAATGGGTCGCTGCAATAACAGTCACGGTCACTCTTGTGTTCGGGCTTATGCCGTCCGAAAAAGACGAAAACGGCAACTTTGTCAAGTTCGGCCTTTATACCGATCCGACCGATGAAACTTATATTGTGAGATTTTGGGTCACCTGTGCGATTACCCTTATATCATTACTGATACTGAGGATACTGCTGACCTATATAA
>CAKRVQ010000069.1 GCA_934408795.1 uncultured Eubacteriales bacterium | reverse complement strand
GTGGGCCATCAGGGACTCGAACCCCGGACCGACCGGTTATGAGCCGGTTGCTCTAACCAACTGAGCTAATGGCCCGTCTCCTGTTTCGGCGACTTGTATATTATATCATAAAAAATGTTTTTGTCAACCGTAATTTGCCGCGGTTCGAAAATTTTTACGATGCCCGAAGGTCGGTTCGGTCCTTCTCTGCGCACCTTCGAAGACAGGATGTCTTTTTTATAAACGATCCGACACAAGCGGGGTGGGACGGCAAGGGCGCCCCGATCGCTTTATCGGGACAAAACGATCGGGGTATAATGATCAATTTCTTATCTCTTTTTTCGTGTCAGGCAGGCACCCGCGATCGATCCTGCAAGGACGAACGGTGCGATTCGGACGAACCCCCATTCAAAAGCATGGATCACCGTGCCCGCAACCGCCGTTTCGGGGTGACTGTAATCCCACGACAGGTATTCGCTGCCCCACGCGATCAGGGCTGCATATACCGCGATTATGATCGCGCACAACAGTATAAAGGTCCAATGCAGCACCCTTTGTCTTATCGCCTTACGGCGTGCAAGCTGGAGGTTTATCACCTCCAGCTTCTCCGATATCGTCTTCAGATCATCGGTCTTTTCTTCGGCGACCGTCTCCCCGAGCAGTGTGCTTACGGGCGTTTCGAGCGTCTGTGCGAGTGATACGAGCATATCGGCATCGGGGACCGACAGACCCTGCTCCCATTTTGATATTGTTTGTCTCACAACATTCAGTTTTATCGCAAGCTCCTCTTGCGACAATCCTTTTGATCTTCTGACGGCTTTGATGTTTTCGCTGAGCATTTTCGTCAGCTCCTTTCGGATGCCATTATAGCGAAATACCGCCGTTGCGGCAAGCAATGCAGACTAACATTACGGGTTTCGGGACAACACATTCAAAAAAGTTTCTGATCGGGAAGGCGTTCATAAGGAATAAGGTAATACAAAATTTGTGTTGCCTTCTTTTTATACTGTCCGAAAACGGATATATACCGGATTTTCGGTGACAAAATCCGATGCCCGCCATGCCTATGGACAAAAGTGATATACCGAGCTGAGCTCGGCGTGATATTTTTTACTGCCGCAAAAGTGATATTGTTCGCTAAAGCTCACAGTGATATTATATTCGCACGGGCACTCGCGAAGCGAATATCACTCAGCAAAAAGCTGAATATCACTGCGCAGCAATATCACTCGCCGCAAGGCGAATATAACTGAAAAAAGCAATTGCATTTTGCAATTGCTTTTTTCATGGCTGGGGAGGCGAGATTCGAACTCACGAATGCAGCAGTCAAAGTGCTGTGTCTTACCGCTTGACGACTCCCCATTATTATAGCAAATAAGAGATAAAAGAAAACGGCGAATGGGTGCCGCAGAGGGTCTGCCGCCTCACCGTTATCCATTATCTCTTACGGTTTTGGGGTGGGAGATGGGATTCGAACCCACGATCTTCAGTGCCACAAACTGACGCGTTAGGCCAGCTACGCTACACCCACCATATAAGTGACCGCATTTAATTATATCATAACGCCCGAATTTGTCAACTCTTTTTTTGAAAACGGGCGTTAAAGTTTTTATACGGGCGCTTACGCTCTTACCGACGGTCGTTATATCGGTTGTGAGTTTTTGAAAGTGACCGTGATAGTCAGTCTTCCGTCGGCATATGACGCCGATATGCTGCCTCCCGATCTCTCGGTTAAAAGCTTTGCTATCGACAGTCCGAGACCCGTTGATATTCTTGCGGTGTCAACTGTGAAAAAGCGGTCGAACAGTTTTGCCGTATCAACTTCAGAGAGGTCGGATGATGTATTCGAAAACGACACCGTTCCGTCGGCGGTCAATAATATTGACAGATCGCCGTCACTGTATTTTACGGCATTGGAAATAATGTTTCCGAAGACGCGCGACATGGCATAGCGATCGACGGTACGGTATAACGGTCCTTCGGGAAGTGATATTTCGGGAGTTATTCCCCGCTTTTCAAGCTGCCCGGCAAAGGAAATTATCGACTCTTCGAGCAGCGCCCTTATATCCGTTATCTGCGGATCCGGCTTTTTTTCGGACACGGCGGTCGAATAGCCGAGCAATTCCTCAGAAAGCGAGGTAAGCGCTTCGTTTCCTGATCTGATGTGTGAGAGGTATGACCTCAGAGTATCGCTCATTTCCTCCCTTTCGCAGAGCTCGACATAGCCGCACACAGCGGTAAGCGGGGTCCTGATATCGTGTGACACATTTGTATGGCATCGGTCAGTTCCATGTCGCCGTTTATGTATTTCCTTCGTTTTTCATTCAGTTCGCCGAGTTCATCGTTCATACGGGCAGCGAGCCTTCTCATACTTTTATCCGATGATGATATGCGGATCATGCTGCCTGAATCGGAATCAAGTCGGCGGGAGAAGGCGTCGGAAAGCTCGTACGCACTTTTTTCATTGATATAACCTTAATAAGCAGACCCGCAGCCCCCCCGAAAGTTTAGCCGAACCGGTACGGTCGGCCCCGGTCAGTCTTTTTTACCGTCATCGGCGGGGAAAAACATTCCAAATCCCGCGACCTCGCTTATAGGCAGGGAAAAGACTATTGCGCCCGCATCGCTTGCGGGTCCCGCCTCGGAGATGACCGACCTCATTATATCCGCCTTTTGCGAGGAGGATGCCACTATCATAACGATCTCTTTTTCGCTTGCTATGGAGACATTATAAAACTTCTGTTCACCCTTGGCGCCGGTCCCCTTTCCGTGAATCACGGTTCCGCCCCTTGCACCTGATTTTCTCGCGGCGTTCATAACGGCATCACTGTACCCGCTGTTTGCTATGGCTATTATCAGTTCATAGGGCACCGCCGACTCGGGTGCGCGCTTGATGAATTCCTTATCGTTATTGAGATATGCCAAAGTTTTTCCTCCTCCGACGCTTTTTACGGGGATCGCTATTACTATCCCGTGACCCGGGACACCGACAAAAAGTCTGTTTTTTTCCTCTTCTATCAGCTTACCTGTCGCTTCCCTGTCGGCAACGGCAAGAAATATCCGCTTTTCGTTATCCTCGATCCCGAGAATATCAAGCATACTCTGAACCGCCGTACCCTTTCCGAGCAGGACGGTCGCCTCTCTTATCCCAAGTTCTTTATGGATCTCGGAAAGAAGCCCTGCGGATCTCGGGTTGCAAATTGATATCACATAATTCATACTGCCCTGTCCTCCCAAAGCTCCACAATATCGAAGTCACCGTATTCACTGCTTTCGCGGGTCTCTGCTTTATCAGCCTTGAGACCGTAAACAAATCCGACGATCTGTATTGAGATGAGCGGCATCATAGCCACCATGGCGACGACTCCGAAGGCGTCCGTCAACACATTCCCGCCCAAGGCGGCACTCGCGCCGATCACCATCTGCAGCATAAAGGTCGCGGTCATCGGGCCGGAAGCGACTCCGCCCGAGTCAAAGGCGATAGCGGTATAAATTTCCGGAACGAAAAACGAGAGTATCAGTGCGATCGAATATCCCGGCACGAGGAACCACATTATGGGGATCCCCGTAAGCACCCTAAACATTGAGATGCCCATGGCTATCGATATTGCGACAGACAGGCTGAGTTTTATCGTTTTGCCCGGGATCGCTCCGGCGCTCACCTCTTCTATCTGCTTTTCAAGCACCTGAACGGCGGGCTCGGCGGATATTATGAACCAGCCGAGAAGCATTGTGAGGGGGATCAGCAGGTATTTGACCGACGAAGATGCTATCGTCTCTCCTATAACGGTGCCGAGCGCGGAAAAACCGACATTCACACCGGTAAGGAAAAGTACAAGTCCCACATATGTATAGAGGATTCCGACCGCGACTTTAAGGAAGTTATGCTTTGTCATCCTTATCGCGAATATCTGGAACAATAGGAACACGGCGACTATCGGAAGAAGAGACAGTGCCATTTCCTTCATATACGACGGTATTGCATCAAGGTAGGCTGCTCCTATCTGCGAGGTATTTCCGAAAGACACGGCAGATGAAGATGTCACAGCCTCACCCTCCGTATAAAACAGACCTAAGATGAGCACTGCGACTATCGGTCCTATTGAGCTCAGTGCAACGAGACCGAAGCTGTCCGACTCGGCGCGCTTATCGCTTCGTATATGTGAAACACCGACGCCGAGGGCAAGTATGAACGGCACCGTCATCGGTCCCGTGGTAACGCCGCCCGAATCAAAGGCTATGCCGAGAAAATCGGCATCCGAAAAAGCGGCTATTCCGAAAACAAGCGCGTAGAATCCTATGAGCAGCCAGCGCAGTTTCATTCCCGTAAGTATTCTCAGCATACATACCGAGAGGAAGAAGCCCACCCCCGCACCGACGGTGACCAGTAGCACCGTACTGTTGATATGGGGCACCGTTTCCGCAAGGACCTGCAGATCGGGTTCGGCTATGGTCACGGCAAATCCCACGGCAAAGCTTATCACCAGAATGAGCGGAAAGTTCCTGCTTTTGGTCATCGTCTTGCCGATCTTATTTCCTATCGGTGTCATTGCACTGTCCGCACCGAGGCTGAAGAATCCCATTCCTATGACGACGAGCAGAGTACCTATAAAGAAGCTCAGCATAAGATCGGTCTGCACGGGTATTACCGTGAGACAAAGCAAAGCAACTATAACAAAAAGCGGCAGCACGGACGAGGCGGCCTCTTTCACCTTGTCCTGAACCGCCGTTCTGTTGTCAGCAATAAATTTGTGTTTCCGCATTGCAGCCCTTCCTTCCGTTAAGATAGGCAAAACCAAGTCCAAAGACCTAAAACAAAGCAAAACGAGTATCAAAAAACGGCTGAGCCGTTCCTCTGTTTGCACGAGTCGCCTCTGTTTGCTCCGTGCTGTTTTTCTGTTTGTCCCGTGCCGTTTTCAGGATAACAAGCCGCAAAAGCGGGAAATTATGCCGCTCTTTAGGACCGTTATGACCTGATCGGTTTATTCTGCCTTACCATGTATACATATAATTCTATTCGTCATACGCGGGTACTATCAATACTATTTTATCATAGACAGAAAAAAATGTCTACCGCAAAACAACACATTTGTTCATTCGGCAATATCGGGACTCGGTTTGCCTTTATGTACCGCCGCCGTCATTTGACCTCTGCGTTCGGCACTCTTGTTCAACGCTCTCGTTCGGCGTCACCCTTCAGTCCCCTTATTCGGTGCTCATACTCGGTACCCTCGTTCGGAATCCTGATTCGGTACTCCGATTCGGTACTCGCATCCGATATTCTCACCCTGCGGTCTCATTTTGCACGCTCGTTGCCTTCCCTGAATTCGTTTGCGAGTAACCTTAAGAGCGCAGCCTGCCCATCGGTCAATCCGTCAATACAAATGCTCTCTCTTTCTTCAAGACCGAGCAGATAGTCGGCGGTCACATTGAATTCCGATGCGTATTTTACTATCATATCAAGGCTCGGCAGGCGCAGCCCGGTCTCATACGCAGATATTATCGATTTCTTGACCCACATCCTGTCGGCAAGTTGTGTTTGCGTAAGTCTTTTTGATTTTCTCAGCTCACGCGCTATCTCGGAAAAGTCCCACATATTGCAACCTTCTTTCCACTGAAAAAGCTATTTTAGGGTATTGTATAATAAGTTTGTTATCATATAGTGGAATTAAGTATTGACTTGTGTGGAATTTAAGGATATAATACAAGAGGTTATCTGTCTGTTTTTTGCCATGCCCGACGGGTCTCTTTTCTGTTTGTCGGGAGGGCGATAATAAAGTATCATGTCACGCGCGGAAACGACAGGCCGCGTACGGCACCGTCACCGCGCCCGTCGGACGGGCGCGGCAACGGCAAGAAGAACAATTGAAAGCGAGGAAACGATCATGAAAAAGTGTCTGTCGATTTTTATTGCGGTATTCCTAATTGTCTCCGCATTTCCTCTTATGGCAGCCTCGGCAGAAAGCTACACCGAGGGAAATTACACTTACTCGGTCGAGGGCGGCTGCGCGACCATACTCGGTTACAGTTCGACCGACTTTGACGGGAAGCTCAACATTCCCTCAACTCTCGGTGGATACCCCGTCACCGTGATAGGTGCCGATGCCTTTACCTCACTGACCGATGAAATAACCGAGTTCTCCCTTCCCGAATCGCTGAAAGTCATAACAAGCGGCGCCTTTAACTATTGCCGCTTTTCTGCTCCTTTCAAGCTTCCCGGCAGCTCTGTGCAGGTCCAAGAAGGCACTTTCAATTACTGCACCTTTAACGGTCCGGTAACGATCTCAGAAGATCTTACCCG
>CAKRVQ010000068.1 GCA_934408795.1 uncultured Eubacteriales bacterium | reverse complement strand
TATTCATTGACACATCTCTATTCTACATCCTGGAGGGCGTCATACCCTTCCTCGCCCGTACGGACCTTGACGACATTCTCAACATCGTATACAAAGATCTTTCCGTCGCCTATATGCCCTGTGTAAAGCACCCTTTCGGCAGTCTCAATGACCCTCTTGACGGGCACCTTGCTGACCACTATGTCAAGCTGGACTTTCGGCAAAAGCGTGGGTTCTACTTCAACGCCGCGGTAATACTCGGGTCTTCCCTTCTGCACACCGCACCCGAGCACATGAGACACGGTCATACCCGTTATTCCTATTTCTATCATCGCGTTCTTAAGCGCTTCAAGTTTTGCTTCTTTGCACACTATCTGAACCTTTGTGAGCTTAGGTGCGCCGAGCGGCTTTGCATCCTTCGTCACTGTTGCTGCAGCAACGGTGCTTTCTGCAGCTGTCGGAGCAGGTGTTGATTCGGCAGTAACGGCTGGTGCGGCAGGACTTCCGCCGTCGGTACCGTCCGCAGCCGAGGCAGCCGGCTCAAACACAACATCGTCATTATAGATCGGCTCGGGGACGGTCGCAAAACCCGAATACGCGGTAAGAAGACCGTGTTCGGATATATCGAGTCCCGCGATCTCGTCGGCTGCACTTGCGCGCAGCCCTATGGTGTGCTTTATTATCAGGAACACAGCTGTAATAATCACCGAGACATAAGCCGCTACAGAGACGACTCCGAGTGTCTGCACACCGAGGAAGTGAAATCCTCCGCCGTAGAACAGTCCCTTTTCGGTTGACGAGCCGGTCGCAAACAGTCCCGTAAGTATTGTTCCGAGCGCTCCGCATACACAGTGCACCGAAATTGCACCGACGGGATCATCTATCTTTGCCACCTTATCGAAGAATTCGACGGCAAGCACTATAACTATACCGAATACCACACCCATGATTGCCGCACCGAGCGGACTTACGGCATCGCACCCCGCAGTGATGCCGACAAGGCCTGCAAGAGCCGCGTTATATGTCATTGAAACATCTGGCTTGCCGTATCTGAGCCAGGTGAAGATAAGCGTTGTGCAGCAGGCGACCGCCGCGGCAAGGTTTGTATTGAAGAATATCAGACCCGCTCTCTCCATCAGCTCATCGGTACCCATTCCGACCGTCGATGCGCCGTTGAATCCGAACCAGCAGAACCAAAGGATGAATACGCCGAGAGCGGCAAATGTAAGGTTATGGCCGAGTATTGCACGAGGTTTGCCGTTTTTATCGTATTTGCCTATCCTGGGTCCGAGTATCTTTGCGCCTACAAGCGCGCATATCCCGCCGACCATATGCACTGCCGCCGAGCCTGCAAAATCATGAAATCCCAGCTCTGCAAGCCAGCCGCCGCCCCAGATCCAGTGACCCGAGACAGGATAAATGAACAAAGATATTGCCGCTGAGTATATACAGTAGGCGCTGAATTTCGTGCGCTCTGCCATAGCACCCGATACTATTGTCGCGGATGTTGCGCAGAACACCGTCTGGAATATCGCGTAAGCCCAAAGCGGCACGCCCTCAGGCAATATACTGCTGTAATCCTTCATTATCATCGGGTCTATCCAGCCGAAAAGAGCGGTACCTGATCCGAACATTATCCCGAACCCGACCAGCCAAAAGCAAGGGGTTCCTATGCAGAAGTCCATCAAATTCTTCATAAGAATATTTCCGGTGTTCTTTGCACGGGTAAATCCCGCCTCACACATTGAAAAGCCTGCCTGCATAAAGAATACCAAAGCTGCTCCGAGCAGCACCCATATCGTGTTTACGGCACTGTACATTTTATTTGCCTCCCAATTTTGCCGTTCTGAAGATTTATTGCCTTACGCCGAACAGAAGATCGCCGTAGGTCGGGAACGGCCAATATTTTTCTGCGGTAAGTGTCTCTGCCTCGTCGCAGGGGACCCTGAGTTCCGCCATTTTATGAAGTATCACATCCCTTATCATCACGGATGCTTCGGTAACATCTGTTATCGTCCTGAACACATTAAGCTCCGCGTCGAGCGATGCTGCTGCGGCGTCGATCTCGTCAGCGAGCGATGAGAGCTTTTGTATTACTCCCTTTTCATACTTTCCTGCGATTCCCGGTATGACCGTGTTTTTGGCAACATATGTATCCGAGAGTTCCTTTAAGTACGATTCGATCGCGGGAAGGATCTCTTTCCTTGCCATATCGACCATGGTGAGTGCCTCTATGTTGACCGTCTTGCAATAATTGTCAAGTGTGATCTCGTAGCGCGAGCGGATCTCTGCGGGTGTGAACACCTTGTGCGATGTCAGCATATTCATATTCTTTTCGGAAAGTATGGCGGGAAGTGCATCCGGAGTGGTCCTCAAATTGAGAAGTCCTCTCTTTTCGGTAGCCTCCTTTATCCAGGCATCGTCATATCCGTTTCCGTTGAAGATTATCCGCTTGTGATCCTTTATCGTCCGCTTTATCATATCGTGAAGGGCGGTCTCAAAATCATCGACTCCCTCAAGGCGATCGGCATAAACTTTGAGCGATTCCGCCACCGCGGCGTTCAGCATAATATTTGCACAGGCAATACTGTTTGAAGAGCCGAGCATACGGAATTCGAATTTGTTGCCCGTGAATGCAAAAGGTGAGGTTCTGTTTCTGTCGGTCGTATCTCTTGTAAACTTAGGCAGGACATGGACGCCGAGCTTCATTACCGTTTTTTCGGAACCGTTATAGGGGCGCTCTTTTTCAATAGCGTCAAGAACGGAGGTGAGCTCATCGCCCAAAAACATCGAAACCACTGCGGGAGGAGCTTCGTTGGCGCCGAGTCGATGATCGTTACCCGCAGTTGCGACGGAAAGTCTCAGAAGATCCTGATAATCGTCGACCGCCTTGATCACTGCACAGAGGAAAAGCAGGAACTGTGCGTTCTCATAAGGCGTCTCGCCCGGAGTGAGAAGGTTTACGCCGGTATCGGTCGCCATTGACCAGTTATTATGCTTTCCGCTTCCGTTGACACCTGCGAACGGCTTCTCGTGGAGCAGGCAGACAAGTCCGTGCCGTGCGGCGACCTTCTGCATTATTTCCATTGTCAGCTGGTTTTGATCGGTCGCAATGTTGGTAGTTGTGTATATAGGTGCGAGCTCATGCTGAGCGGGAGCAACCTCGTTATGCTCTGTCTTTGCAAGGACGCCGAGCTTCCACAACTCTTCGTTAAGCTCTGCCATATACGCTGCCACACGCGGTTTGATAACACCGAAATAATGATCGTCAAGCTCCTGACCTTTGGGGGGCTTTGCGCCGAAAAGCGTTCTGCCGCAGAATATCAGATCCTTGCGCTTTTCATACATTTCCTTATCTACAAGGAAGTATTCCTGCTCGGGTCCGACCGAGGTGCGGACACATTTGACATCGGTGTTTCCGAAAAGTCTCAGAATGCGGAGAGCCTGTTTATTGAGTGCCTGCATCGAACGCAGGAGCGGAGTCTTTTTATCGAGCGCCTCGCCGCCGTAGGAGCAGAAAGCGGTAGGTATGCAAAGGGTCTTATCCTTTATAAAGGCGTATGATGTCGGATCCCATGCGGTATAGCCGCGCGCTTCAAATGTCGCTCTGAGTCCGCCCGACGGAAAGCTTGATGCATCGGGTTCTCCCTTTATCAGCTCTTTACCCGAAAACTCCATGATCACTCTGCCGTCGGGCGACGGAGAAATGAAACTGTCATGCTTTTCGGCAGTCACACCGGTAAGCGGCTGAAACCAATGGGTAAAGTGGGTTGCGCCGTGGGCAACTGCCCAGTCCTTCATAGCTTCCGCTACGGCATTTGCTACATCAACATCAAGTCTTGCATCTTCATCAATAGTCTTTTTGAGCGATTTATAGACCTTGTCGGACAAGACCGACTTCATCACTCTGTCATCAAAAACAAGGCTGCCGAAGTATTCGGGTACGGTTTTCATTATCATCAGTTCCTTTCGTTATATCGTGATCGCTTTTTTTAATTTGTTTTGTTTCGATCCCCGCCTGTTCACCGTTATGTTCCTGTTTATATCAAGCCTACGACCGACAAACCGACAGACGGAAATAATAAAAAAAGGCGACAAAGACTCGGTAAAAACCGAAGACTTCGTTGCCTTCAATCATTTCATTAACGTTATATTGTTGTCGGTATCGTAAAGACGGTTCACGCTGCATCGGCACAACTTCACAAAGCCGTGCCCGGCGGAGAGATCGGGGTGATCTCCGTGTAAAAAGAGATAAGGGCGCTTGAGACTCAATCTCAAGACGCCCTTGCCTTATGGTGACATTATACGCCGATTTTGCGATTTGTCAAGTCCTGTTTTAAAATTTTTTTATTGTCAAATTGCACGGTTTATCCGCCGTCAAAAGGCAAAACATTGCTCATTCGTCACTTGACAAGAAAGCGCCGCTATGATATAATTTGCATTCGTAATGAGCAATGGCGTTCATTCACGCTGCAGGCAACCGTCTGCGGTGCGAATGAGCGTCCTTTTCTTTTTTGGGGTAGCAGTTTGAAGCGGAGAATCTTGCCGCGGTTTTGCTGCAAAAATAGAGTAAGACTGCGTATAAAAATGTTTGTATAACGCGAAAAATGTGGTATAATACATTGTTGTGATATAATGAAGTGTGATGTGGTTAATGCTACGGTCATATGACAGTATCTGCTCCGCATATGACAGGTATTGGCAAAAGGTGCCCGACCGATCAAATAAAATGCCGACGGGCAGTGCACATAAGCAGGACACATGAATATAAAGAGCCCGTATGTAATGTAAGATAAAGCGTAAAAACCGTATGAAAGGCGGAACCGACAGGTGAAGTATTCAAACGAAGAAGTACTGCAATATGTAAACGAAGAGGATGTAAAGTTCATAAGGCTTGCATTCTGTGATGTCTTCGGAAAGCAAAAGAACATTTCGATAATGCCGAGCGAGCTTGAAAGAGCATTTCGCGACGGCATTTCGTTTGACGCATCGGCAATAGCAGGGTTCGGCGGCAATGTCCATTCGGATCTGCTGCTCCGTCCCGATCCGTCGACCCTTTCGCTCCTGCCCTGGAGGCCCGAGCACGGCAGGGTGGTGAGAATGTTCTGCGCGGTGACTTATCCCGACGGCAGACCCTTTGAAGCAGATTCAAGGACAGCGCTGATAAACACGGTCGAAGAGGCAAAGCAACGCGGCATATCCTTTTCTTTCGGTCCCGAGACCGAATTTTATCTGTTTAAGAGAGATGAGGACGGCAACCCGACCTCGGTTCCCTATGACGACGCAGGTTATATGGATATTGCGCCCGAAGACAAGGGTGAAAATGTCCGACGCGAGATCTGTCTTACTTTGGAGCGGATGGGCATTACTCCCGAAAGTTCGCACCACGAGGAGGGACCCGGTCAGAACGAAATAGATTTCAGGTACTCCGATCCTCTGACCGCAGCCGATAATGCCGTTACTTTTCGTGCCGTAGTCAATACCGTCGCCGCAAGAAACGGACTGTCGGCGAGCTTTGACGCAAAGCCGCTTGAGGGGCGTCCGGGAAACGGTATGCATATAAACTTCTCCTGCACCTCCGATGACGGCAGAGAGCTGCTCATGCCGTCGATCGCAGGAATACTTAGGCGCGCCGCGGAGATCACCGCTTTTACAAATCCGACCGAAAGCTCGTATTCACGCTTCGGAAAGTTAAAGGCGCCCGAATATGTTTCATGGTCTCACGAAAACCGCTCTCAGCTTATAAGAATACCGGCAGCAACCGGAGAATACCGCCGCGCGGAATACCGTTCTCCCGATCCGACCTGCAATCCTTATATTGTATTCAACCTTTTGATAAGGGCAGCCCTTGAGGGAATAGACGAGGGTCTTACGCCCGCTCCCGCGGCAGATATCAACCTTTACGAAGCTCCTGATGAGGTGACATCGGAATTCTCTCGTCTGCCGCAAAACCTGACCGATGCTCGAATGGCTGCCGCACGGAGTGATTTTGTAAAACGCAGCCTCCCCGATATGATCATTTTGCGCTACACTGAGTAAGCGTGATGCCGATACCGCTGTATCAAAGCTAAGCTGCCGGGAGTCAAACGCCGCCGCTTATCCGTCTTAAGACAACCAACCCGACCTACGGCAGCGCAATTATTCGAGCCGCACAAAAGGAGGAGAAGCAAATGGAAGCAATGCAAAGACATTACAGTCTCTTGCTTGTTTCGTCGTCCGAAAAATTCAACTCCTCCCTTCTCCCGATAATCCCCGAAAGCCGTTACGGACCCGTAACGGTATCTTCGGACAGTGCCGATGCCTCAAGG
>CAKRVQ010000067.1 GCA_934408795.1 uncultured Eubacteriales bacterium | reverse complement strand
GCATATCCCCGCTTTCATACCTTGTCCCCGATGAGGTGTGGAGCGTTTACGAAAAGAACGGCGGCAATATTTCACTTGACGGAGCGTGGCGCGCCGGCAGAGGCCACACGGTGTTCGGACAGGTCTATGAGGGTATGGATGTTGTCGACGCCATAGCGGCGGTCGAGGTCGACTCCGATAACAAGCCCAAAGAGGATGTCGTCATCACAAAAGCCGAGATCATCACCTACACCGCCGGCAAATAAAAGCGATCGGGTGAAAAATAACCGACGCGAAGCGAAAATCGAACCGAACAGGAACCGAATAAAATCCGAAAATAACCGGAGAAAAACCGAAAAAGAAGGAGCCGCCCACCGCCGCGCACCTTGCGCGCGCCGACGGGCGGCTCCTTTTATCCTGCGCAAAACGCAAGTGAGCATTTAATACTCAAAGCAGTCATATTGCGTCAGAATGTATTTTCCTATGTCATACAACATTGCTTCGGTTTTCTTGTGGAACTCAATAGGAAGCCCGGAGCACCGAGAATCTTTTTCATAGCTGCGGCGTCGGGACGCCGCGACAGGCGCATTGGTGGCTTCAAATGTGAAGTATCCGTTGTAACCGATATCGATCAGTCCGTGCATAACCGAATCAATATTGAGAGTTCCGAAAAACGGGATGGTATGATCATCCCCGTAGCCGAAATTATCCTGAATATGAACTGCCGCAACGCGGTCACCGAGCATTTTCAGCTCTTCCTCCTGAGAAAATTCCTGCAAATTCGCATGCCCGACATCCCAGCATATTTTAAGCAGCGGATGATTCACGCGGTCCACAAGCTCACGGAGTCCCTCGGCAGAGTCTATCCAGTAGTAATCTTCAAGACACATCTTGTTGAAGTTTTCGGTCAATACCGTTATTCCCGACTTTTCTGCCGTCTTTAGGATGTCAAAATAAAATGCAGCGTTCCGCTCAATAGTTTCTACCGCAGACATTCCTTTTACATAACCCGAATGAACGACGATGTTGGGTATCCCGAGGCAGGCGGCGGCTTCAATGCTCCTCTTTGTGTCGGCAATGAAAGACTCCTATTTTTCGTCGGGAACCAGCGGGCTTCCGAGAGGGGCATGAGACTGAACAAATTTGACTCCCAGATTCTCGGATAATTCGAGCAGCTCGTCCGCAAATCCGCGCCAATTGTCTCCCAGCAACCCGCATCGGTGGTTAAAATCATAACCAAAGCTATAGTCTATACATTTAAAACCGCTTTGCGCGACGGCAGCAATACTTTCCTTATCGTTAAGACCGTACGGAAAAAAGTCCCCTGTCGTTGTTGCAAGTTTCATAATATACCTTCTTTCATGTGCAAAACACCGGTGTTTATCAGGTGATGCGAAGATCGCCTTTTTGACACTTGTATTATAGCAAGTCGAAGACTGATTGTAAACCGGAAAAAACATTTTCAAGAACTCGGAACGAGTCACTCTCAAATCGCCGCTTTTGCGGTCGCGCGTGTCCCGATTTTGAGTGCCCGTCGTCGGGCTGCTCGGGTACCGGGGAGCCGCAGCTTTTTGTGTGTACTTTTTTCGTCAGCTTAGGGCGCACAGTGCGCGACGAAAACGGCACGAGACACCGTAGAATGCGAGAGCAAGAGAGGTGCCGGCTGCGGCAAAACGGCAAGAAATCACGGACGGCGGAGAAGCCGAACGGCAGTCGACTGCTGCGATGCGGGTGTCGGCGGGTCCCGCCGCGATTTTATGAAAAACGACGACCGACCGAAGGTGACTCGGCTCACTTTTTTGTGCGGCAAAGCCCGATGTAAGGTGATATAATTGTTGTATTTGCAGATAATATGTGATAAACTACTGATAGTTAAGCCGACAGTCGGCGGAGATTGACCCGCCGATCCTTGCCCGCACCCGTTAAAGATCCTTGAACGCACCGAGCCCGTCAAAGAAATAAAGGGCGAAAAGCGCCGAAAAGAGACTCCGACGGGCAGCGGGGTTCGGCACCCGAGCGCCCCCTCGGGTCAGCCCGCCGCGGCGCACCCTCCCCGAATGCCTTTACGGCGGCTGTGAGCGGTGTCCCTGCGACTGTCGTCCTTGCACGGTCGTATTTTCCTATATTACGAAACAAAGAAAGCGGGAAATCGTAAGCTGCGGAGCATAGGCGGACTCTGTCCCTCCCACCCACCGCCCCTGCAGCGAGCCTGCCGACGGCAGCGCCGCGCGCCCTTCACGAGAAGGGCGCAAAACGGGCGGCAGAGTGTGATAAGGGAACGGTGCCCTGCCGAAAGGGTGGGACTTTTTAAGGACATGAGGCGCCTCGATGCCCGTTGATGCGCCTTCGGCGCATCGCGGCGCTGCCGTCGGCAGGCTCGCTGCAGGGGCTGCACACATTCGAACTCGCTTTCGGGCGCTTCGGATCGGGCTTTTACAATGACGGCGAACGGTCAACGGTCGGCTAATGACCGATGACCGACAACCGGTGACTTATCCGAAGGTCGACGGTTGCGGCTCTGACAATGCGAGCACCGTCGGATCTCAGACGGTCCCGCCCGGCCCGCGTTCGGGGCGGCACCCCTCGGGCACGCCGCCCGAGAAAAAAGCTGCCCGGGGAAAAGATGCTCCGAAAAAGCTGCTCCGAGGGAAAGCCTTTCCAAGGGAAAGTCGTACCGAAAAAATGTCATTTTGAGAAAAAAGCCGCCTGCCGCCGCGGCGGTGGGGGGGCGGCGGGTATGAGGGCACTATGCGCGGCGGGCATAGGTGCCATATGCGGCGAGGGATGCCGTTGTCGGCAGTAAAGTTTTAAGGCGGAGGTGCGGCGGTGAAAATATTTTTTACGATACTCGGTTCCGTTTTCGGCGGCATCGTGCTTATAATCGCATTGATACTTTGCCTGCCGCTGCATGTGTTTATAAAAACCGACGAGGAAAAGGGCATAGCCCTCACGGGCAGGCTTCTGTTCTTAAAGTTCGGCGAAAAGCCCGACCCCACGGGCGCCGCGCTGAAGCTGACCACCTCAATACTGGGTGTAAAGGAGCTCGGCGGCGTTAAGGAGCTAAAAGAGAGTCTTAAGACATCGGGCACGGCATCGGTCGTGTCAAGGGTCGCGGGGGTTCTTAAAACGGTGCTCGGCAGGGTGTTCCGGATCCTTAAATACTGTCACTTGAAAAAGCTTTATATCAAAGCGGTCTGCGCTTCTAAAGACGCCGCCGAAGCAGCCATGGATTACGGAGCCGCATCGGCGCTCATATATCCGCTTGCGGGCTATCTTTGTACGGTGATGAAACCGAAAAAGGATGCCGCCGATCTGAATGTGATATGCGGATTTGACGAAGCCGAGCGGGAATTCATACTTGATATGCATATTACGGTGCGTGTGGCTCATGTCGCAAAAGCACTTTTGTACATTATAGTTAAAAATGTCGAAAGGGAGGTCTACAGTGCAAGGAAAACAAGGTCTCTGCAACAACGGGACGGGGAACGCGAGCCCCAACCTGTCGACGGGCGAAAAGAAGGCAAATGAGAGCACCCTTATAAAAGTGCTTTCGTTCACCGCCGATAAGATCGTATCCACCGCAGCTGCAAGCTCGGTCGTGGGAGAGAAGATGAGCTCGGAGGGCGTTACGGTCTTCCCCGTGTCCTCCGTTTCGGTAGGATTTGCGGGCGGCGGCGCGGATATCATACAAAAATCCGGCAAGCAGCGGCAAAACCCCGCGGGAGCGGGCGCAAAGCTCACCAAGAATCCGTCCGCATTTGTCGTTATCAAAAACGGCCGCGTTCGTATCGTGAACGCCTCCGAGAATCGGCTCGGAGCGGGAATATCCGCGGCTCTCGGAGCCGCGGCGGACGGCATAAAGAAGCTGCTCTCTGCGAAAAAATAACCTGTATGTCACTCTCCTGCCGCACTGACGGCGGCGGGTGATAACGGCGTCGGTTGGTTCCCTCTTTTTTGACGGAAACACCGCCGAAGATGTAAAAACCGACAAAAAAGACCGCCCGCAAAAATGCGGACGGTGCGCTCCCGACACGGGAAAATGATACTTTTCACGGGCTTTTGACGGTCCCTTTCCGATCGCCCGACCTTTTCCCGACATTTTAAAAAGGTTAGACCGTCCCGGAAAGAAAATCGAAAACGGCTTGCCAATAGCGGCGGTTCTCTTGGTCGCTTCCCGCATGAAATGCGGTGTGCTTGGCGTTTTCGAGGTACAGCTGTTTTGCTGCGGGGAGCTTTTTTAAAAGAGCCGTCTGAGGATGAATGCGAACGACGCGATCCTTTCCCGCCGTTATCAGAAGTATCTCGGTGGGGATCTTGTCGGTCCGCCTGTCCTTCATTATGCGGTCATAAAGGCCCAGAGCCTCTCTCATCCAGCCGTTTGTTGACGCCGAGTTCTGATAGTGTATGTCCGACCGACGGTGATTCAGATTCATAAGGAACCGCGCCTTGCTGCAGTCCGAACTCTTTTCGAAAGAGGGATCGGGGTTGAAATAAGAGGCGTGCCTGAAAGCGGCATCCCACCCGTAGAGACGCGCATCGTGCTCCACGATCTTCATCAGCGCCGAAAGGCTCAGCCCGTGCATACGGGGACATATAAGCGGCGAGGATAAGACCGCCTTCCCGATCTCATTCCCGTACCGCTGCAGATACAAAAGTACGACGGCTCCGCCCATCGAATGCGAAAAGAAGAAGATCGGAGCGTCGGATGCAGGCTTTACAACATTGTCAATGAAGAATCGGAGATCATTTACATAATCGTCAAAGTTGTTTATGTGCGTAAGGCGCAAGTCAGGCGTTTCTCTTCCCGACATACCGTGGCCGCGCTGATCATACATAAAAACATTGTATCCCTGATTCAGAAAATAACCGGCAGACTCGTGATATTTTCTCATAAATTCGGTAAAGCCGTGAACGATAACGACCGATGCCGGGGCGCCTTCTGCGAGGCAGTATTCATATTTAAGGTGCGTTCCGTCAAACGACGCGACCTCGCCGCTCACCGTGCATTCGGACAACCTTTTCTCCAGAGCGGCAAATTCGGCATCGTAATCTCTTTCTTTAATTATGTTCAGTTTGTGATCGGGTACAAAAAGCATTTTTGTTCCTCCGTGGATCATGATCTTCGTCGGCAGACCTTGCTTTGGGGTGACGGCGGTTAAGGTTTTCGGGGAAACGGGGGGCAAAAGCGCAGGAGCGGGCATAAGCTCCCGAACCCCGGCATTTATTTTCAGTGCGGTGCTGCGACCGTGTCGTGCAGCGCAAGGCAAGCAATAGGGGGATAATCGGTAAAAATGGACTGTGTGGCAATTCTTCCGTCATATAAGCCGGACGGCAGACTCCTTACGCTCATAGAAGAGCTGAAGGAAAACGACATCGGCGTGTTGGTAGTGGATGACGGCAGCGGAGAAGATTACAAAGAGATATTCAAAGAGGCATCCCGATCTGCGGCAGTTATCACTCATGAGGAAAACAGAGGTAAGGGAGCCGCCCTTAAGACTGGCATTGCGGCGGTAAAGGAAGTCTTCCCCGACTGCTCTTATTTTATCACCGCCGACTCGGACGGTCAACACCGTATATCCGATATTTTGCGTGTGGTCGAGGAGCTGCGGCACGGAGCGCGCTTTGTTCTGTCCACCAGACGGTTCAACAAGCGGGAGATGCCCTTTACTTCAAGGCTCGGCAACAACCTTTCAAGGGTCGTCTACTGTGTGCTGACGGGACACTATTTCACCGATAATCAGTCGGGACTGCGCGGCTTTTCCGTGTCGGAGAGCGACTGGCTCTTGAAGGTGGGCGGCGAAAAGTACGATTACGAAATGAATATGCTTTATTATGCCGATAAGCAGCGCATACCGATAACCACCGTGCCCATAGAGGCGGTCTATATAGACGGCAACAAGTCGTCCCACTTTGACCCTGCGAGGGACACCCTCTGCATCTACAGGCGACTGTTCAGAAGCGCAGCCGCAACATTTATCTCGTTTGCGGCGGCGGAGTTCGCGGTGGCGTTGATATCATTCACGATCGGATATTGGGAACTTCATATATCGCTGCCGTCTGTCGGAGCGTCGGTCGCCATGCTCGATGTCCTGATTAACAGATTTGTGACGTTTCGAGGCGTGAAATACGCCGACACGGCGAGAACGGTGATCTACACCGTGCTGCGTTATGCCGCCTACACGGTGGGATGCCTGCTGCTCAGAACACTGTTTCTGCCTTATTATATTCCTCTGTTTCTGTCCTATAACATCATAATGGCGGCAGTCGTTCCTTTTGAGTACATCCTGCATAAGCTTATGCGCTACGGAAGATACCGCGATATTATCAAAGATCAGTAAAAAAGAAAAAAGCGAGCGCGGCCGCGGGC
>CAKRVQ010000066.1 GCA_934408795.1 uncultured Eubacteriales bacterium | reverse complement strand
CCTCCCTGAAGAGGAAAAGCTTGCCCTTGCAGACAGAAAAAACAAGTATTATGTGGAGCTTCTCGATAACATAAACGAGGGAGATATATACCCCGGCGCGGTCGAATTTCTCAAAAAACTCCGTGCTCACGGAACAAGAATATCTCTCTGCTCTTCAAGCAAGAACGCCGATCTCGTGCTTTCAAAGCTGTGTCTTGCCGATCTGTTTGATGCAGTGATAACGGGCCATGATGTGAAAAAGGCAAAGCCGGACCCCGAAATATTCCTGCTCGGAGCCGAGAAGCTCGGCATCCCCGATTTCCATTGCGTGGTGTTTGAGGATGCACGCGCCGGAATAATGGGTGCAAAAGCCGCAAAGATGAGAACGGTCGGCGTCGGAAACAGGGAAGAGACCGAAGATATAGCCGATCAGTTTATCGTAAGCTACGATGAAATAGATGTCGATACATTCCTTGAGTCGGGCAGAAAGCAGCCGCTCACCGTGTCGGAGGATAAGCTCATAGAAGAGGGATTCGACAAAAACGATGTAAGTCATATCGAAAGTCTCTTTGCACTCGGCAACGGTTATATGGGACTGAGAGGAACCTACGACGAGAGCGATGAGGGTATAAACGAGTGTGCGGGAATGTACATAAACGGTATCTATGCGACCGTTCCGTATGTTCATCTTGCAAAGTGCGTCGGATTCTCCAAAGGCGACGAGTTTACGATAAACCTTGCCGACTGGCGTATTTTCGAAGTATATATAGACGGTGAAAAGGCATGCTTCTCCGCAGGCAACATCAAGGAGCACAAAAGGGTGCTCGATATGCGCGGCGGAGTCATCGAAAGATCGTTTGTTTTTGAGACATCGACAGGCAAAAAGGCAGAAATAAAGAGCCTTCGCCTTGTCGATATGACAAATGTCAACACCGCCGAGATAAGCTATACCGTAAAGGCGGTCAACTTTGACGGCGATGTTACGGTCGTGTCTAAGATCATAAAGACCACCATGATCTCGGATGACTATCAGACCGAACCGGTCGGCGAGATGAACAACAACGGCGTTTATGTTTTCACTCAGCAGTCGGTAACGACAGGTCAGAGGGTCGCTTCGGCGTTTGCCCATGAGATCATCGGAAGCGGTACCTCCGAAATCGAAAACGACGGCAACGAATACAGAGTCGTTGTGAGATCGTCGCTTTCAAAGGGCGATAAGGTTACCGTAAACAAGTATGCGGGCTTCAGCTGCTCAATGGATAAGACCGACGATATGGAAGGGGATGCGGTGCGCTTTGTCGCCGATAACCTTTTGCAGGGCTTTTCCGCGCTGCTCGAAAGACAGAAAAAGTTCTGGGCGGATTGGTGGCAGATAGGCGACATCAACATTAAAAGCAACCCCGCGGATCAGCAGGCGGTCAGATTCAGTCTGTTTGAGCTCCGCCAGCAGCTTGTTACGACCAATAAGTGCTCAATAGGCGCAACGGGACTTACGGGACCCGGTTACAGCGGCAAGGTGTTCTGGGATACCGAGATGTACCTCATGCCGTACTACAATTTTACCCGTCCCGAAACGCAGAAAGAGCTTATGATGTACAGGTACAGAATACTTGACACAGCGAGAGCAAGAGCGAAGGAGTTCGGCACCGTCGGTGCAATGTACGCCTGGTGCGGTATCTCGGGAGCGGAGACGAGCGTCGTTTTCGAAGCCTCGGTCGCGGAGTATCATCTTAACAGTGACATCGCATTTTCGGTATGGAGATATTGTGATACGACGGGCGATAAGGAATTCCTTTACGACTACGGTGCGGAAATGGTATTTGAGACCGCAAGGTTTATGTCTCACAGAGGTGCTTTTATACCCACGCTCGGCAACAGGTTCTGTATAAATGTGGTTTGCGGACCCGATGAATATGCCTGCGGCGTCAACAACAATATGTATACCAATATGATGGTCCAGTATCATCTGAGATACGCCCTTGAAGTGGCGGAGGATATGAAAAAGAACGCCCCCGAGAAGTACGCGGTACTTGAAAGCCGCTGCTCGCTCACCGAAGACGAGCTTGATCTTTGGAAGCGTGCCGCCGACAATATGTACTACAGGTATAACGAGGAGCTCGGCATACACGAGCAGGACGACAGCTTTGTCCGCAACGATCCGGTGGATATGGACAAGATGCCGAAAAATGTGGATATCCGCTGGAAGTATCATCCCCTTGACCTCTGGAGAATGCAGGTGTCAAAGCAGGCGGATGTCGTTCTTCTGAACTTCATCAGGGGCGATATGTTCACGAGAGAAGAGAAGATCAGGGACTATGATTATTACGAGCCGAAGTGCAACCACGGCTCATCGCTTTCGACCGCGATCCATTCCATAATGGCGTCGGAGCTCGGCAAGCCCGAGGCGTATGAATTCTTCCGCTGCTCGGCTTATATGGATATTTCCGACTTCAAGCACAACACGGCGGACGGACTGCATCTTGCCTGCCTCGGCGGAGTCTGGATGTGCGTGGTCAACGGCTTCCTCGGAATGAGGCACTATAAGGACGGCATTCATTTTGAACCCCATATCCCGTCCGAGTGGGACAGCTATGATTGCAACATCTGCTATCACGGAGCCGTTATCGGCATTAAAGTGGGAAAGGCGGGAGCCGTGTTTACCCTTAAATCGGGCGATGAGGTCGAGTTCTTCCTGAACGGCGAAAAGAAGAGACTGACCGCCTCCGATAATAAGTGTGAGTGCCCGGTAAAGTAGATACCTATGCGGTCACCGCCTCCCGCACGGCGACATCGGAAACGGTATAAAAACAAAGTGCGGGATCGGTTTGAAATTTAAGCGCGGAATCGGTCAATTAAATCAAGCATAAATACAAAGAATAAACCCGAGGGTCACAGACACCGTCTTTATAAAAAACGGCTTGACTCTCGGGTTTGTATCGGGCGGGCAAAACAATGCTCGGGGTCGGACCACCCGATGGCTTCACGAATTTAAGGCAGTTATGAAGATGACTCTGCGGCACTACCGATTTAGGATTTCATTTTCTCGGCACATCCGAGCAATGCCTCTTCGGTGTTCATCTCGGGTCTGTCGATACAGATGTCGAGCAGACGGCAAAGGGCAATGCCTATGCTTTTTCCGGAAAAACCGATGTCGGAAAGCTCTTTTCCGCCGATCTTCAGCATACTGATTTTATAGGGCTCCTCCGAACGGGCGACCGTTTCGATCGACCTTATCAATCCGTCGGTATCTTCGTCGGGAAGTTCGGATACAGTGCACAACGCACGGCAGGCGGTGACGACGAGTCGCTCATCTTCGGCGAGGCGCAGCATCTGTTTGATCGCTTTGACGGACGAGGGCAGTCCGAGTGTCATCAGCTCCAAGAGGGCATCGGCTTCCGATACCATGGCATTTGAAAGACGCAGACCGACGCCGGTTTTTATATTTCCCGCATAACCCTCCTCGGTGCGCTCTCTTTCGGTAAGGTATATCATCGCCGCAAGGCGCAGAGGCGGCTCATCCGTAAGGCGCGAAAGAACGGCGGGCACCTCGGAACTCGGAAATCCGAAGCGGCGCATTGCACCCGATAAAAACAACGGCGAGGCGGAGGACGGTTCTTTACCGCAGAGAAGCTTTATCGTCTCGACCGTTATTCTCTCAATGCTGACCGACTGCAAAGTGTCCGAAAGCCTTATTGCCGCATCAAGCGTGCGGGGCTCTATTCCGAATGACAGCTGTGAGGCAAACCTGAAGCATCGAAGTATTCGCAGGGCATCCTCCGAAAAACGCTTTTCGGGATCGCCTACCGCTCTGATGATCCTGTTTTTAATATCGCTTATACCGTCGGTGGGATCCACCGTGTTTTCACCGTCGAAAGCTATTGCGTTTACGGTGAAGTCACGGCGCATCAGATCCTCATTTATGTCGCCGACGAAACTCACACTGTCGGGATGACGCGAGTCGGTATAGGCACCGTCGCTTCTGAATGTGGTGATCTCTATACCGCCGCCGTCTGTCATAACGGTCACGGTGCCGTGTTTTATCCCTGTGGGAATGGTGTGGGCAAAGAGAGACATTATCTGTTCGGGCAGGGCGGAGGAGGCAATGTCATAATCCGTCGGTGTTCGGCCCATAATAATGTCGCGCACCGCGCCGCCTACAAGATATGCGGAAAAACCCGCCTGACGGACGGTTTTCAAGACGCTTATGACATATTCGGGCACGGCATTCATTTTTTTCACTTCCCTCATACAAAAAAAGATTGACTTTTACCGCACGGGCGGTATTATATAAATGTTGTTCCGCTTGTCACGCCCGAGGAACGCTCGGGCGATAAAAGCACAAATAACGGTTTTACCATGATGCGGATATGAATTTCAGAACTAAAATGCGGAGGTAGCTTAAGTTGAAAAAATTAACTTCCGAGGATATGCTCGTGGCAAATGCAAAATGCATTCATATGATAGGCATCGGCGGTTCGGGAATGTGCCCGCTTGCCGAAATACTTCATTCAAAGGGATACAAACTCACGGGTTCCGACAACAACGAAAGCGATCCGCTTGCGAGGATACGCTCACTCGGCATTGAGGTGGTTATGGGACACCGTCCCGAAAATGTGCACGGCGCCGACCTTGTTGTTTATTCTGCGGCGATCGCGAAGGATAATCCCGAACTCGTCGAAGCTGAGCGCCTCGGGATCCCCACAATGGAGAGAAGCCACCTTTTAGGCGCCCTGACACGCCATTACGATAAGGTGATAGGTGTCTGCGGCACCCACGGAAAAACCACCACCACATCAATTATAACACAAATCCTGATAATGGCAAGCTATGATCCGACCGCCGTTATAGGGGGAAAGCTGCCGCTTATAAACGCGAACGGAATTGCAGGTAAAAGCGAGTATATGGTTTGCGAATCCTGTGAGTTTGTCGATACATTCCTGCAGATGTCGCCGGATATGTCGGTGCTTCTCAATATCGATAACGATCATCTTGACTATTTTAAGACGATGGAGAGACTGACCGAGTCATTTGAACGGTTTGTCGGCATGTCGCGGATCGCGGTACTAAACGGCGACGACGAGCGGGTAAGAGGCATAGGCGAAAGATTCGGCGGCGAAGCGATATTCTTCGGCCTCGGTGAAGGGAACAGGTATACCGCCCGAAACATCGTCCCCGATAAAAAAGGAATGGATTTCGAAATTCTGCGGGACGGAGAACACGCTGCCGACATAAAGCTGGCAATTCCCGGAAAACACAATGTTTATAACGCTTTGGCTGCTTTTGCCGCTGCGGAACGGTGCGGAGTGGATGCCGACACCGCCGCCGCCGCGATAAACGCATTCGGCGGAGCGGGGAGACGGTTTGAACGGCTCGGAGAGCACGGCGGAATAGCCGTTGCCGATGATTACGCGCATCATCCGACCGAAATAAGAGCCACACTTACCGCAGCAAAGGCAATGGGATATAAAAATGTAATAGCGGTATTTCAGCCCTTCACATTTTCGCGCACCGAGCTGCTGAAAAATGATTTCATCGATGCTCTTTCAATAGCGGATAAGGTCATCCTGACGCCGATAATGGGTTCACGCGAGATCAATACAAGCGGTATATCGTCTGCGGACATCGCTGCGGGACTGAAATGCTGCCGCTTGTCGGGGGATTTTGAAGACACCGCGCGCAAGGCGGTCGACGAAGCGGAAGAGGGCGATCTCATAATAACCATGGGCGGCGGAGATATCTATAAGGCGGCGAGGATCATCATATCGATGCTTGACGGTAAAAAGAACGCTGCCGATTCATAAAGCTCATAGTAAGAGTCACAAGAAAGAGCCGCAATTAAACCGTAATAAAAGTTATCATAAGGCTGATTCACGAAAAGAATCCTAAATGCGGACGCGGTCTGCAAAACACCGAAAGCGGAGGAAGATTTATGTACAGGATCTCTGTACCCGTAAACTACAGGTTGGTCACAGACGAAAACAGGCACATATACTTTGAGCAGCTTAGGGAGCTGAAGGCGGAAAAGGTATTCTTCTTTATACCCTACCTCTCAATGGATCCCGAAGTCAGAAAGCGTTGGCTTGATAAATTCCGCTATGAAACGGCAAACTTTCAGGAGGCGGGATACAAGGTCGGAATGTGGATGTGGGCATTCGAAAGAGAGGATGCGTCACAGTTTACCCTCCAGAGATTCTTTAACGGAAATGAAGTCAGAATGCGTCCCTGTATTCTTGATGAGGGCTTTCTGAACGATACCGCCGAATGGGTCAAATCGGTCGTTGCGGCAGGTGCCGATTTCATTCTTTTCGATGACGACACCCATATAAACGAGGCATGGTACAGGGGACTTGCCTGCGCCTGCCCGCTGCATTTGAAAAAATACTCCGAGT
>CAKRVQ010000065.1 GCA_934408795.1 uncultured Eubacteriales bacterium | reverse complement strand
AGCATACTGTCGACCTTGACTTCGAAGATCATTTCCACTATGATGGCAGAGGGCCTCCCTCTTGAAGAATGCGTTAAGACCATAGCGGCGACCCTTCCGATCTGCTCGGTACGCGGAGTCGCCTATTCGACCTTTACGATAATTCATATAATAAACAATACCACCGCCGAACTCATACAGTATGATAATCCTCTGGTGATATTGCTCCGAGATTGCGTGAACTACGATTATCCCAAGACGGAATTGAATATTGAAGGCAAAACAATATACAAATCGGTGATACGGCTGCAGGAGAACGATATATTTGTCGCCATGAGTGACGGATGTCCTCACGCCGGTATCGGAATTGCCTTTAATTTCGGCTGGAAGAGGGAAGATATTGCGAGCTTCATGGAAACCCTCGCCCATGTCGGCTATACCGCAAAGACCCTCTCAACAATGCTTATCGACGAGTGCGATAAACAGTACGGTCATCACCCCGGCGACGATGCGACCGCCTGTGTCGTCCGTATAAGGAAGCGCGAACCGATGAACATTCTGTTCGGACCTCCGCGCAACAGAGACGATTGCGACCGTATGATGTCGCTCTTCTTCTCAAAAGAGGGTAAACATATCGTCTGCGGCGGTACAACATCGTCAATAGCCGCAAAATATCTCGGCAAGCCTGTCAAGGCGTCGCTCAATTTCGAACGCAGCGATGTGCCGCCCATAGCCGAAATAGAGGGCGTGGATCTTGTAACGGAAGGCGTTATAACCATAAACAAGGTCATAGAATATGCAAAGGACGCACTCGGTCCAAATGAACTCTATGAGCATTGGAGCTATAAGCACGACGGAGCCTCATTTATCTGCCAAATGCTCTTTGAAGAGGCGACCGATATAAACTTTTTTGTCGGCAGAGCGGTCAACCCCGCCCACCAGAACCCCGATCTTCCCATCAACTTCAATATAAAGATGAATCTTGTGGAGGAGCTTTCCTCCTGCCTTAAACAGATGGGAAAGAGAATAAAGGTCAGCTACTTTTGAAAGAAGGAAAAAATATGCGAAAATTTGATACAAAGGTTCAGCACCTCAAGTACAAGGTGCTTCGCGAGGTTGCAAAACTTGCGTGGAATGACACCCTTCTTGATAATGTGCTTGACATTCCCAAGACGATCGTCCCCGGCAATACACCTACGATGCGCTGCTGCGTCTATAAGGAGCGGGCGATCTTAGGCGACCGCGTAAAACTCGCAATGGGCGGAGATAAGGATAACCCCAATGTCATCGAGGTCATCGAGACCGCCTGCGACGAATGCCCGATGGGCGGATATGAAGTGACAAATGCCTGCAGGGGATGCCTTGCACACAGATGTGAGGATGTTTGCCGCTTCGGTGCCATCTCCTTTGATGAAAATCATGTGGCACATATAGACAAATCAAAATGTAAGGAGTGCGGCGCCTGCTCAAAGGTCTGCCCTTACACTGCCATAATCAGCAGAAGGCGCCCTTGCGAGAACGCCTGCAAGATCAAAGCCATATATATGAATGAAAATAAGGCGGCGGCAATAGATAACAATAAGTGCATTGCCTGCGGTGCCTGCGTTTATCAGTGCCCGTTCGGCGCAATAACCGATAAGTCCTTCATTCTTGATGCGATAGACATCATAAAAAAGAGCGAAAACAACACCAAGTATAAGGTGTTTGCGGTGGTCGCACCGTCGATATCCAGTCAGTTTACCTATGCAAAACTCGGACAGGTCATAACGGGACTGAAAAAACTCGGATTCCACACCGTCATCGAGGCGGCTATGGGTGCGGATATGGTGGCTTATGCCGAATCTGCGGAGTTGAGCGAAAAGGGATTCCTTACAAGTTCCTGCTGCCCTGCGTTCGTAAGCTATATCGAAAAGAGCTTCCCCGAGATGCTGCCCCATGTCTCACATAATCTTTCGCCTATGGCGGCGATCGCAAAATACATAAAAGAACATGAGGAGCCCTGTAAGGTCATCTTCATAGGGCCCTGTACCGCTAAAAAGGCGGAGGTTCAAAAGGAGACCGTGAAGCCTATATCGACGCGGCAATGACCTTTGAAGAGCTTCAGGCGCTTTTTGACAGCAAAGATATAGATATAACCGCTTTGGAGGAGGATGTCCTGGATAACGCTTCTTATTTCGGCAGGATATTTGCCCGTTCGGGCGGTCTTTCCGACGCCGTCAAACAGGGACTTAAAGAACACGGAAATGAGGACTTTGAACTCAAGGCGTGCGCCTGTGACGGAATAGAGGCCTGCAAGATAGCCCTCCTCAAAAAGAGTAAGGGCGTGCTGGATGCCAACTTTATTGAGGGTATGGCTTGCGTCGGCGGCTGCATAGGCGGTGCAGGATGCCTCACCCACGGTGAAAAGAATAAAGCGGAAGTTGATAAATACGGTATGGAGGCCCATGAAAAAACCATAACCGATGTTATTTCCATACTCAAATAAGCAATATATCGAGCCCGATCGGCGACTGAACCGGAGCCGCTCGGTCGGCAGCCGAATGTTCTTAGTATGCAGTCTCAGAACCGACAGGGGTTTGATTTTCGTCAGCTTAAACTGAAAGAACATCAATTCTCGTCAGCAAAAGTACGGCTCCCGAAGGCATTCAGCCCTCGGGAACCATTTTTTATACGCCTGCCGCCGCCCGTCGGCGCACCCTGCGCGCCGACGGGCGGCTCCTCTGTACGGTCCCGTAAGTGTGAAAACAAGGAAAGGCTTAACCGCAAATAAGGAACGACTGTTTCGCGGTACTATCTGTTTCGGTGCCGCCGCGCACCCACGCGCAGCCGCGCACGGGCGCAGGCGAGCGATCGGGCTATGGTAATTATGCCTGGCAGCAATTTATCTTTCCAATCCGTTCAATCGGCAGTCATTTGTATATACACCGCCCACCGCTATGTCGAATTTTGTCGAATGAGAACGAGCGCTGCGCTCATTTCTTTATGCCGAGTACTATACGGCCATTAGTTATTAGTAGGCGTGTCGAATTCTGTCGAACGCCTGCAGCCCGTCGGCGCACCCTGCGCGCCGACGGGCTGCTCCTCTGTACGGTCCCGTAAGTGTGAAAACAAGGAAAACTTGACCGCAAACGGGGAACGACCGTTTCGCGGCACTATCAGTTTCGGTGCCGCCGCGCACCCACGCGCAGCCGCGCACGGGCGCATGCGAGCGATCGGGCTATGGTAATTATGCCGGGCAGCAATTTATCTTTCCAATCCGTTCAATTGGGCGGTAATCTGTATACACACCACCTACCGGCGTGTCGAATTTTGTCGAACACAGGTGCGCGTGAGCGGTTGAGCAAAATACGGTAATTATTCTAGATGTCTTATCTGTATACATCCGTATGTGAGAGCAAAGAAAAAATCTTAATGAACTAAACAGATATTTTCAGTGTTATGATATTCATTGCTGCTCACCGTCTGCCGGCTATGAACCACCTGTCGCCGCCCACCGCCGTGTCGAATTTTGTCAAATGAGAACGAGCGCTGCGCTCATTTCTTTATGCCGAGTACTATACGGCCATTGGTTATTAGTAGGCGTGTCGAAATTTGTCGAACACGGGTGTGTGTGAGCGATCGGGATATGGTAATTATGTAGGGCAGCTTATCTGTATACACCCGTATGCGAGAGCAAAAAAATCTTAATGAACTAAACAGACATTTTCAGTGTTATGATATTCATTGCTGCTCACCGTCTGCCGGCTATGAACCACCTGTCGCCGCCGTGTCGAATTTTGTCGAGCGCGTGCGAGCGGGCAGCAGTTTCACGCCCGGTTGCCTAACTTGTCTATCTGCCGACCGCAGCACTGTCCCTCGGCGCCTGCCGCCCGTCGGCGCACCCCGCGCGCCGACGGGCGGCAGTTTGTCTTCCCAATCCGTTCAATCGGCGGTAATCTGTATACACACCTCCCGCCGTCGTGTCGAATTTTGTCGAAAACAAGAGAAGGTGTATGATATTCCCCTTGTACACACTCGAAATCGGGGAGGGCTACGGTAATTTGAAATCAAGTACTACCGTAATTACTCAATCGGCCTATATACTCAGTCTCATAGTATTTTGACTAACTTACGGTTTTTTCTGTTGCCGTCGGGCACGGCGTTTTTGCCACAGTGTCGAATTTTGTCGAATGTAAACGAGCGCCGAGCTCGTTTCTTTATGCTGAGTACTTGACGAGTATTAGTTATTAGCGGATGTGTCGAATTTTGTCGAACACAGGCAGGGACTGTGCGGTTTTTTCCTGCACACGCTCGTGAGTGGGTGGGTAAGGGACGGGTTTCCCGTAAGCACGCAAGCAAGAGGGAAGTGCTTTTTGAATCGACCGACCCGCCATGTGTGCCGACGGGTGCGGATCCGTCTTACGGCACCGCGTCGGCTGCCGCAGTGCATACCGTATATCGTACGGTGTATAATATCGGTGGCATCGGGTGGGCTGACGGGAGTCGAGTTCCTGTCGGTTTTGACATGCCTGTTTTCACCCATGCTATGCTAAGCCTATTGTAAATACGACGGTTCATCAAAACAAACGGGGTGAAAAGTCCTAAAAGGTACGCTGACAGACGGCAGGGTTTGATCCTTGTTTGATTAAACAAATAAGAATAAGTCGAGCTTCTGCAGCTTATCCGATTTCAAGCAGCAACCCGGACCGCAGGCAGCGCCGCGCGCCCTTCTTTAGAAGGGCGCAAAACGGGCAGCAGAGTGTGATAAAGGAATGTCACCTTATCAAAAAAAGTCGGACTATCACGAGACGAAAATGTACCGTTGCCCGTTTACCGCGCCTTCGGCGTGGGCGGCGCTGCCTACGGTCGGGTGTCTGCTCAATCGGATTCGGATCATTCTCGTCATCTTAAGCTGAAAATTAACACGCAGTTAACACATTGATCCGCCGCCGTGAGATACTGTATTATGATACATCAAACGAGCGGGGCGACATCGCAGAGCGTTTGCCTCCTCTCGGCATTCAAAAGAGTCTTGTCTGCACAAGATCGCCGACATTGACCGATTTAACAGCGACCGCTTTAACATTGACCGATCCGAAAACTCCCCAACCGAAAATCATCGATCCGAAAACGATTGATCTGAGGGCTGCCTATCTGAAAACGGCCGATCGGACAATGTCGGGCACTAAAAAATATGACCGTCACGCAAGACTGACCAGCGTCTGACGGCACTGTGGAACGGAGGGTATTATGCTTCAACTAAAAAACATAAAGAAAGATTATATAACAGGAGACGCGACCGTTCATGCACTCAAAGGGATCGACCTTTGCTTCAGAAAAAGCGAATTTGTCTCGGTTCTCGGTCAGTCCGGCTGCGGCAAGACAACGCTGCTTAATATCATAGGCGGACTTGATCGCTACACATCCGGGGATCTTATAATCAACGGCAGATCGACCGAGGATTTTTCCGATGCCGAGTGGGACACCTACCGCAACCATTCCGTGGGATTCGTGTTCCAGAGCTATAACCTCATTCCTCATCAGACCGTGCTATCCAACGTGGAACTGGCACTTACACTGTCGGGAGTATCAAAATCCGAGAGGCGCAAAAGAGCCGTCGAAGCGCTCCGAAAGGTGGGACTCGGCGACCAGTTGTCCAAAAAACCGAATCAGATGTCCGGCGGTCAGATGCAGCGCGTGGCAATAGCTCGTGCTCTCGTCAACGATCCCGATATCCTGCTTGCCGATGAGCCTACCGGTGCACTTGACTCCGAAACAAGCGTTCAGATAATGGAGCTTCTTAAAACGATCGCCTCCAACCGCCTTGTTATAATGGTCACACACAACCCCGAGCTTGCCGAACGCTACTCCACCCGCATAATCAGGCTGCTTGACGGTAAGATCGTGTCCGACTCCGACCCTTATGACACCGAAGATGAACGCAAGCCGAGGCCGAAGGTGAAGAAGACATCAATGTCATTCTTTACCGCTTTGTCTCTTTCCTTCAACAATCTGATGACCAAAAAAGCACGAACCCTTCTTACGGGATTCGCAGGCTCTATAGGCATTATAGGTATTGCGCTTGTCCTTTCGGTATCAAGCGGAGTGAATGCCTATATCAAGAGCGTCGAAGAGAGTACCATGTCGAGCTATCCCGTTACGGTGACCGAAACCGCAATGGATATGAGCTCTATGGTAGACGCTTTTCTCTCGGCGGGAAAGCAGACCGAAGCCACAGAGGACGGCAGGATCTACTCCAACGATGCTATGATAGACATGATGAAAACGAGCACCGAGGGTTTTACCAGCAATGATCTCAAAAAGTTCCGAAAGTTTATCGAGGGCAACTCCGAATTCAAATCCCTGTGCGGTGATATAAAATACATTTATACCTCAGGTCTTAATACTTATCTTACTG
>CAKRVQ010000064.1 GCA_934408795.1 uncultured Eubacteriales bacterium | reverse complement strand
AGCCTCAGTTGTTCCGTGGTGATATCGGCGTTGCAGGTCTTTTTATACTTTCTTACGAGGTAGAATGCCGATGCAGCCGTGCCGAGAGTTATTCCTCCGAGGGCACCGCAGACGGCAAGTGTCATATTACCGCTCACCTTAAGGAGTACCAGAGCCAGCACAAGTCCGAATGCAAGTTTTCCCGCAGCCTCAATGACTTCGCTTATCGCGGTGGGGGTCATATTGCGCAGACCCTCATAGTATCCGCGGTATGACGACATCACGCAGCAGAACAGGAGGCAGGGCGCTATTGCGAGGACGCAGGGTATCAGTTCGGTTGTGTTTTTGAAAAGCGCGTAAGGTACCGACAGAATACACATCAGGATAAAGCCGATCGTTCCCGTTACCCACATAAGGCGCTTTGCGATCTTGAATGTTCTTTTTGCGTCGCGATACCTTTCAAGCGAGACGCACTCCGCAACGATTTTTGAAATGGCTATGGGGAGTCCCGCCATTGCGATGGTATACATAGGCGTATAGAGATCGTACACGGTAGTGTAGTATCCGACGCCCGTATTGTCAAGTATGTTATAAAGCGGGATTTTATATATCGCGCCTATTATCTTCACCAGGGCGGTCGCGATCATCAGGACGATTGAGCCGTGAAGAAATGACTGCGTTTTTCTTGGTGAGTTACTCATTTATTGCTCCATATTTCATCATATTCTCCGAGGGAGACCGCAAATTCGGTAAGCCTTACAAAGAAGCCCCCGCTTTCCCCGTTGTTTTCGTTTCTGTAAACGGCGGTCGCGGATTCATCCGCGCTATCCGAAGTGCATCTCACGGACAAAAACGGAATTCCCGCCTTATTGCAGACCGCCGCCTCTGCCGCCGACTCCATCTCGCAGGAGAGAGCGGAAAAGCATTCCGTAACAAAGCGTCTGCTCTCGTCCGTGCAAATAAAGCGGTCACCCGTAACGACCGGGCCGCCTATTGCCTCGGGAAAGGCTCTTTCTGCTGCAGAAACAAGTCTTTTATCGGCGGTAAACCTATACTCGCCGAACGGCTTTTCGCCCGCCTTATAGCCGAGGACGGTGAGGTCGAAGTCGTGTTCGTAATAATCCGTCCCGATCATTATATCGGCGTCGGCATCGGTTATCTTACCCGACAGTCCGCCTGAGACTATCACTCCTGCGCCCATAACAATGAGTGCCGCAGTCGCCGCGGCGGCGTTTGTCTTACCCACCCCGCAATAAACGGCGATCAGGCGAAAATCGGTATTATCCGCAGTGCGGTAATCAATCACAAGTCCCGCTCTGCCTATGACCGAGACGGGAGCGGCGCCCTTACCGATGAGCACCTTTTCTACCTTCTCATATTCCTTATCGTCGGCGATCAAAAGACCGACCGTGCGTATTTTTTCCATATCATCACCCATATTGCATTGCCGTTGAAGCCGTCTTGCCGCAGCAGTTCGACGGTAAATACACGGCTGCTTGTACCTGCGGTGTTTATATTTCCGCGCCGCACTTGGAGCAGTTCACGGTGCCGTCCACATTGAGCGCGCCGCACTCATTGCATACCACTCCGCCTGCCGACAGTGCTATTTCATCCTTGATCTCTTCAAGTTCGGCTATTTTTTCCTCCAGCTTTGCAACGGTGTTTTTTACCTCGTCCGGCACGCTGCCCTCCGCTTTCATCTTCTGATACGAAAGCTTGCCGAGCTTGGTAAACAGTGCCTCAATCTCCGAGTCCTTACCTATTGCCTTGAGTTTCAGTCTGCGCAGATTGATCGCGCCCGTCGCGGTCCTTTTTACATCATCGCAAATATTCCTTGCGTATGCCGAGGTCTCATCAAATGCTTTCATAGATTTATCACCTTTCCGCTGCGTTTTGCAGCTAAAGTTTACAGATTTTTATAAAAGTCCGATATTTCATTTTTTCTTTTGAGCATTACATCAAAGCGGCCGATGTACTCATAAGGGTACTTATAATTAAATATACGCTCGATACGCCCGCTGTATGGATCTTTCAGTTTTGTTACCGCCGATGCGCCGCAGGCAAGGATAGTATGGGTCTCATCCATTATGAAGACATTATAGAGTCCCTCATATCCCGGCTTTGAGTAACCGACATTTTCACGGTTGCCCACCGTTTTGTTTTGGCGGTACATATAATACGGCAGTATTCCCGCGCCGCGCAGTTTTTCATCGGCATATGCCAGCATTTCCGCCGCTCGGGCTCCGTCCGCTCCGTCGTATACCTTTCCCGTGCCCGTGAGATTTGAGGATCTTTTCATGGAGAGGGTATGGACCGTTATATTTTCGGGATCAAGCTCCAGCATTGCGTCTATACTGTTTTTGAAGGAGTCGACCGTATCAGTCGGCAGTCCCGCTATAAGGTCGGTATTTATATTGTCGAAGCCCTCTTCTCTTGCCATGGCGAAGGCATTTTTCATATCGGCAAATGTATGTCTTCTGCCGACTGCGCGAAGCACCTCGTCGTTAGCGGTCTGCGGATTTACCGAAATGCGGGTCGCCCCGAGTTTTTTTATCACCTTGAGCTTTTCCCTGTTCAATGTATCGGGTCTGCCCGCCTCGACCGTATACTCGTCGGCAGAGGTTGTATCGAAGTTATCCTTTATTGCCGTCATCACCGTCAGAAGCTCTTCCGGCTCAAGCACCGTCGGCGTACCGCCGCCGATATATACCGTCCGAAGGTGCAATCCCTCCGATTTTACCGTTTTTGAGACGGCTCTGAGTTCCTCGCACAGGCATTTTATATATTCGGGTATCAGCTTTCTCGCCTCGGTCACCGAATGTGACACGAAGGAGCAATAGCTGCATCTGCTCGGGCAAAAAGGTATCGACACATACAAGCTGAAATCAAGCGGCTTTGAAGTCTCGATGATCCGCTTTTCGGAAGCGCAGCAATCGGCGGTCAGTCTTATCTTCGACTCCCCTACCGAGTACTCCTCCTTTAACAGTCTTTCCGCTTCAATCGCGCCGTATTCCGAAGCAAGTCTCGAATACAGTTTAACGGGGCGTATACCTGTCAGCATTCCCCATTCCGGGGTTATTCCCGTGAGCCTTGAAAGGCAGTAATACAGGCACTTTGCAACACCGAGCTCGGCTGCGGAAGAGTCGGCGTCGCCGTCTATCGGTATCGTTTTTTTGATGCTTTTACCGTCCGCATTTACCGAAGCCGATGCGAAAAAGTATCCGTTTTCCTCGGTCACCGCGGTATAGATCCCGTCATCGGGGTCGCCGTGATCGGTGAATTCAAAGGTTTCAAAAGGGAAAAACAGGCGGCAGACCTTTTCGGGCTCGTATTTATGATGATGTCCGTTGAGTGAAAAAATCATAGCATTCTTCCGTAAACAGTTAAAAATCTTCTTGAATTTCCGAGAGTTCCCGAGGGTCCGTGACCGGGATACAACATCGTCTCATCGGGCAGGGTCAGCACCCTTTCTATCGACCGTTTCAGGTCGGCCTTGTTTCCGCCCGGCAGATCCGTTCTTCCCACTCCGTGAACGAAAACGGTATCGCCGCACAGAAGATTGCCCTCGACAAGGTAGCCGCAGCCGCCCTCGGTATGACCGGGAAGGGTCATTGTCTTTACCGAAAGGTCGCCGAAGGTGAGTGTCATACCGTCCGTCACCGTGATTATTTTCACGCTTTCGTCCGCCAGCTCCTGAATATAATCGGGAACCGAATCCGAGAGGCTCATTTCGGTATTATAAAGGCACATTTTGTCCGCTTCGGTTATGTATATCGGTATGCCCCGCTCCTTTGCAAGCGGGACGGCACCGCAGATATGGTCAAAGTGGCCGTGTGTCAGAAGTATTGCGGAGGGCGATGCGCCGCAAAGCGAGATGAATTTACGCAGTTCTCCGCAGTAAACGCCCGGGTCGACCGTTACCGACGATCCGCCGTTCGAAACAATATAGCAATTAGTCTCAAGCGAGCCGAGAGGTATGCTCTTTACGGTCATTTTTTCCTCCTGTCCTCTGTATCAAGCATCACGGTGACGGGTCCGTCCGCCACGGAATCTATCGTCATATCCGCGCCGAATACGCCCCTGCCCACTGAGGAAACGCCGATCTTTTCAAGTTCGCCGCAGAACAGTTCATAAAGCTTTTTTGCGCCGCCGGGCTCCATTGCCCTTGCATATGAGGGGCGGTTGCCTTTTTTGTTATCGGCGCAAAGAGTAAAGTTCGATACAACAAGTGCCTCACCGGAAATATCAAGCAGTGACAGGTTCATCTTGCCGTTTTCGTCCGAAAACACCCGAAGTTTTGCCGCTCTTTCGGCAAGCGCCGAGGCATCGGTCTCGGTATCGGTATCGAACACGCCGACAAGCACAAAGAGTCCCTCTCCCGCGCTTCCGACGATCTTTCCGTCCACGCTCACGGACGCGCTTTTCACCCGTTGTATCAGTGCTCTCATACAGTTCCGCCTTTCGTCCGATAATCAGCGTTGATTTCTTCGCCGTGTACCGTGCGTCTTCTGCCGTGCACGGTGCGGCGTGTGCAGTGCGCCATGCGCCGTGTGCCGCGTATCATGCACCGTATGCCGTGCACACGCAAAAGCGATGCGGCGGACCGCAGGATCACAAGCCTTTTATGACTGTGCAAAACACAAGGGGCAAACGACGAAATGATAACGGTCCCCGGGACCGACAGAGATCATCCGTTAACGCGGTCGACGCTGATAACGCCGTTCAGCTTTTGGATCTTCGTGCATATACTTTTTAAGTGTTCCGCGCTTTCGATCGCCATGGTTATGTCTATAAGTGAATTACCGTCTTTATTTGTTCTTGCATTGATCGAGACAATGCCGACATGCATATTGGCGAGAGCCACAGTGACATCGGCGATAAGTCCGTTTCTGTCAAGGCCGAGTATCTGAACAGAGGCTTTGAACACCTCGTTATGCTCCTTGGACCAATACGCCTTTATCCATCTCTCGGGTTCTTCCGAATGCTCTATATCCTCTGGGACATTTGAGCAGTCGCGCTTGTGTATGGAAACGCCGTGTCCCCTTGTTATAAATCCGATTATCGGATCCCCGGGCAGCGGCGTGCAGCAGCGGGACAGTTTTATAAGGCAGTTGTCGATCCCCTCGACTATGACACCCTCGGAGGAGCGGCTGTATTTCGGTCGGGTCACGATGCTCTGAAGATCGACGGGCTTCTTTTCGCTCTGCAGCTTCTGGAAGTCTTCCTTGATCCTCGGCATTATCTTGGAGAGGAGTATTCCGCCGTAGCCTATGGTCGCATAAAAGTCCTCGGCGGATGAGAATTTCTGGCGCTTTGCGACATCATCGATAAAGGCAAGCATCTCATCCTCGGGAAGTTTGATGCCGTTTCTCGCAAACTCGCGTTCGACTTCAAGTTTACCCGTTGCGATGTTCTCGGGGCGTCGTTCTTTTTTGAACCATGTACGGATCTTCTGCTTTGCCTGGTTTGTTTTGGCGAAGTTTATCCAGTCGCGGCTCGGTCCGTGTCCCGCCTGATTTGTTGTGATTATTTCTATTATTTCGCCCGTCTTGATCTCGTGGGTCAGCGGAACGATCCTCCCGTCGACCTTTGCGCCCACCATTTTATTTCCGACGGCGGAGTGTATCGAATAAGCAAAGTCGACTATCGTGGAGCCGACGGGGAGGCTTATGACATCACCTTTGGGGGTAACGGCAAAGACATCATCCTGGGCAAGGTCGATCTTTATGGTCTGCATGATATCTTCGTCATCGTCACTGTCACGCTGAGTGTCGATGAGTTGGCGGATCCAAGCAAGTCGCTGCTCCAGTTTTTCGTCGTTGCGGCTTATTCCTTCCTTATACTTCCAGTGCGCCGCGATTCCGTATTCGGCGGTATGGTGCATTTCCCATGTTCTTATCTGTATTTCGAAAGGTATGCCCTCTCTGCCTATGACGGTCGTATGAAGGGACTGATACATATTCGGCTTCGGTGTCGAAATATAGTCCTTAAATCTTCCCGGAATGGGTTGGAACATATCGTGCACCACTCCGAGGATATTATAGCAGTTTGCCACGGTATCGGTTATTACTCTGACTGCGTATATATCGTATATTTCTTCAAAGGTCTTTCCCTGCATATACATTTTTCGGTAGATGCCGTGTATCGACTTGACTCTGCCCTCGATGTATATGTTGTCGACATACTCGGAAACGCGCGCCTTTATCTTCTGTTGGATATTCTTCAAAAATTCGTCCCTGTACTGTTTTCTTATGGACAGTGACTCTTCTATTTCTTTATATGCGACGGGGTCAAGTATCTGTATTGCGCGATCCTCAAGCTCCTCCTTAACGGCTCTGATACCGAGCCTGTGAGCTATCGGGGCATATATTTCCAAGGTCTCAAGCGCTTTATCGCGCTGCTTTTGGGGACGC
>CAKRVQ010000063.1 GCA_934408795.1 uncultured Eubacteriales bacterium | reverse complement strand
AAAACAGTTATCTTCTTGCCCTTGCCGTTCTTGAGGACTTTTCCCTCTACAACGACCTTGGAGACATAAGGAGCGCCGACCTTGAGAGTCTTGCCGTCGTTAAAGGCGACGACCTTATCAAAGGCAACGGTCTCTTCCTCGTTAACGCCGAGTTTCTCGACATAAACGACATCTCCTTCGGAAACACGATACTGCTTTCCGCCGGTTTCGATAATAGCGTACATTCTTTTTCACCTGCTTGTTTCAGTCTCGCTACGATAGGCGGTCGCGCTCACTGCGCGGCACTTCGGTGCCCATAATATGCGGCTTTACCACTATAACATCTAATCGGCGGATTGTCAAGCATTTTTCGGACATTTTTCGCCCCGTTGCCCTTAAATCTTTCAAAGGCAGTGCGATCTTTGCACCGAGACGGGACGAACGGTTATTTCACAAGCGTTCCGCCGTCTGTCTTAAGCACTATTAACATATCCTCTTCCCTCAGCGTTTCGGCGTTGACATACACGAGCACCTCGTGTTCCGATATTCCTTTGCAGAGGAATTCATAGCACAGTTTTTCGTTTTTTCCCGATGTCGGAATCACCGTAAGTCGCGTTCTTTCGGGTTTAAGCGACTCGGAGAGGGTCGCCCTCGCTTCCGCCTCTGTGCGCGACGGTGTTTTTATCTCCCTTTCGTGATGGTTTGCCAGCCACCCGTCCGCTTCTATCATCATCAGCTCGCCGTTATCAAGCGCAATTCCGACCTTGATGAGATCGGTGTAATATACGCGATCCGATTCGGTGACCGCAAAATTGACCGTACACATCCCCTCATCGGCAAAATAATAGGTTTCGGTGAATTTTCCGCCGTACACAGCAAGATACTTTTTCGCTTTTTCTACCGCCTGTTCATATGAGACGGTCGCGTTCCCGACGGTTCGGTATTTTCTGTATTCGGCAATATACCCGCCGTTTACCGTGATATCTGTTTCGGAATCCTCGGTCACAAAACTGTAGCAAGGCATATTTCCCTTGACATCATCGCCGTTTTTAAGGGCTTCGGCGGAGACCGAAAGAAATTCGGCGGCAATGTTTCTTGCCGAATGTCTGTCCACTTCGGGAGCCGATTCGGTCACTTTCGGAACACTTGTCAGTATGTGGTCCGAATAGGGTCCGTCATATATCAGCGTGGGATAATCTGTAAGGGTATCCTCTATTTCACTCATACTCTGACCGAAGCTGCTTATATACTCTTTATCCCTCGCGGATATAAGTTCGTCGGTCCAGTATCCGTCGGTATAGAGTGCAAGCGAATTGCTGACGCTTCCCGCGATACCCGTAGCCGTTTGAGAAAGGAGTCTGACATTTTCTCTTTCTTCTGCCGTTATTTTGTCACCGACGATCATTTTCTTTGCAAGGAACAGTGAATAATCGCCCACCTGCGAGAGAAACCTGTTGATAATCGTCAGTTCGTCTTCGCCGCACGGAAGTTGGGAAAGCGACGACTTCGCGATGCCCGACTCCTTCCAGAGTTCAGCGGCAAATCCTCCCAGTTCGGACGGGCTTGACGAATACAGGACCTTTTCCACCGTGGTGTTTATATTGTTGAGACTTGCAGAGAGCTCCTCAAGATTTCTGCTGTACGCGTGGCGGCTCAACATTATATAGTAGTTTTTGTCGACGCACTCCCTTATTGCAAAGCCGGCGACTGCAAGAACCGCGGCGCAGGCAAAGCTCAATATTCTTATTGCCGTTCTTTTTTTCAGAGTCATCATATCGTCTCTTTCTACACCTTTCGAATTTTTGTTATTTTTTCCTCTCGGTTCTTTATATATGCATTCCCGCCGAAAGCTTTTGCTTTAATAACTCTTTACTTGCTCCGCTTTCGGTTATGACCCGTCCTGTTTACGACGGTTTTCGACGACTTTCGACCGCCTGCCCGCCCGCCGACAAAAAAACGATGTGAAGCATTTAAGATCGCTTTCGGATTTCCGCCGTTGAACGCGAAGCCATCCCCCGCGTACTGCATTGAAAATATCGGTTGAAATTTTCAGTTGTATTAGTTGATAGACTATAGTATAATAATAAAATAGCCGGGTGTTGCAAAAAGGCGGATACCGCAGGGATGCGGTCACAAGCAGCGCTTGAAGCCGTAATTTTTTTTGCATCCGACAATAAGAGACAACCGACTTAAGGGCAGCAAGGCAGTTCGGCAAATGATCGCCCAAGCGACTGCAGGCAGCAAATAACGCCTGCCTTCCCGAGCGGCAAACGACATACAAATTGCTTACGGAGCAACAGAAAACACCGTTTTGCCGACAACACAAGAATCAAAGGCGCAGGATCATCAATATGATATATTTTGACAACAGTTCAACAACAAAGCCGTCCGAGGGGTGCATTGCCGCAGTCGGATCGGCTCTTGAAAACACATGGGGCAACCCCTCATCTCTCCACTCTCTCGGCATAAGGGCCGAGGAAGTGATAAACGGCGCTCGGGATGCTCTTGCGAAGGCACTCTCCTGCCGCAGTGACGAAATATTCTTTACAAGCGGAGGTACCGAATCAAACAACATTGCGGTCCTCGGCGGAGCAAGAGCAATGAAGCGCCGCGGAAACAGAGTTGTTTCGACCGCCGTTGAGCATCACTCACTGCTCGCCTCTCTCGAACAACTTCAAAGCGAAGGATTTGAGGTCATAAAGCTCAAGCCCGACCGATACGGTCATATAAGCGAGGACGATATCCGCGCCGCAGTGACCGAGAACACGGTGCTCGTGAGCATTATGACCGTGAACAACGAGACAGGAGCGATCTTTCCCGTTTCATCCGTGAGAAAGATCGTAAAGGATGCCGGTTCCCCCGCGCTTATTCATACCGATGCGGTTCAGGCTTTCGGAAAGGTGCGGCTGAATGCAAAGGAGCTCGGCGCTGATCTTATGAGTGTAAGCGCCCACAAGGTCCACGGACCGAAAGGTGTCGGAGCATTGTACAGATCCTCCTCCGCCCACATACTTCCGATCCTTTACGGCGGCGGTCAGGAGAAAGGTATCAGGAACGGCACCGAGCCGGTTCCCGCAATCGCGGGTTTCGGAGCAGCCGTTTCAGAGATGAGACCCGAGCGGAATATCGGGCGCATCGCCGAGCTGAACCGTTACATTCGGGACAGGCTGTCGGCTTTGGGCGGGATCGAAATAAATTCTCCCGAAGACGCCCTTCCCTACATACTCAACATATCCGTTCCGGGATACCGCTCCGAAACGCTTCTTCACTACCTTGAAGCGAGAAATATCTTCGTTTCAAGCGGAAGTGCCTGTGCAAAGGGCGTAACGAGTCATGTTCTCGGAGCGATGGGACTTTCGAAAGAGCGCGCAGAGAGTGCGCTGAGGCTGAGTTTTTCGGACGACAACACAACAGAAGAAGCGGATGCCTTTATTGAGGCACTCACATCCGCCAAAGCGACTTTGCGCAGAGCAGGGAGATAAAATGAAAGAGATCATACTTATAAAAAACGGTGAATTGGTGCTTAAAGGGCTTAACCGCAGCACCTTTGAGGATGCACTCATAAGGAGCATAAAATACCGCATCGGCAAATTCGGTAAGATCACGGTAGGCAGAGCGCAGTCCGCGATCTTTATTGAGCCGCATGATGACGATTTTGACTTTGAAGGTGCGCTCGACGCGGTTTCGAAGATATTCGGCATCGTGGCTTTTTCGCGTGCGGCAGTCGCCGAAAAGGATCTCGACAGTATAATATCGACCGCCTGCGAGTATCTCTGCACTCCCCTCTCGGGCATAAAGACATTTAAGGTGGAGACCAAACGGTCGGACAAGTCGTTCCCCGCAAAATCCCCCGAAATATCGGCTGCGGTCGGCGGAGCTCTGCTTTCAAAATATCATCATTTAAGGGTCGATGTCCACAATCCCGACGAGATCGTGAATGTTGAGATAAGAGACAGTGCCGCATACATTCACTGCGGTCAGATAAGAGGAGCGGGCGGTATGCCCGTAGGAACTGCGGGAAAAGCGGCCGTACTTATCTCGGGCGGCATCGACAGTCCCGTGGCTGCATATATGATGGCAAAGCGCGGACTTATGCTTGATGCAATACATTTTGCTAGTCCGCCCTACACATCGGAGCGCGCCGAGCTGAAGGTAAAAAAGCTTCTCGAAAAGGTCGCTCTGTACAGCGGGTGCATAAAGCTCGCCGTTGTACCGTTTACCGAAATTCAGGAAAAGATCGCGAGCGACTGTCCCGAAGAAAACTTCACCCTCATTATGACAAGATGTATGATGAGAATAGCCGAGCGCATCGCCGCCGAAAACGGCGACGGAGCTCTGATAACGGGAGAAAGCCTCGGTCAGGTGGCAAGTCAAACGCTGCCCGCCCTCGGCTGCACCGAAAGCGTCATCGACATCCCTGTTCTAAGACCGCTTATCGGTATGGACAAGTTTGAGATAATAGATATTTCAAGAAAGATCGACACATTTGACATTTCGATCGAACCTTACGAGGACTGCTGCACCGTCTTTACTCCCAAGCACCCGCGCACAAAGCCCACCGCAGACCGATGCGAAGCAGCGGAAGAAAAGCTGGACATTGAATCACTTATCGACCGCGCGGTAAGCGGCACAAGATTTGAAAGGATAGGTTGATGTCTTTATGACTGACCGTTTTTCAAAAACTCTTCTCGCCGTCGGTGCGAGCGCCGACAAGATCAAAGAACTGCTGACAGAATCGGGGGCATTTTCCGATGTGTCGGTAACAGTCTCGGACAACAGCGGCGTTGTTTCGGTCACGGTATCTGTCGAAGAAACAGGGCACGCCGATCAGGTCGACACCGCGATAAAGGATATAAGAAAGATCTTAGGGCAGAACATCCTCGGCGAAGGCGGAGATACCGTCGAGCGCCGTGTCGTTTCCCTGTTAAAACACAGACACTGTGAGCTTGCCACCGCCGAATCCTGTACTTCGGGCATGATATCTTCGATGATAACCGAAATAGAGGGAGCGTCCTCGGTATTTGAATTCGGTATAAGTGCATATTCAAACGAGATCAAGACAAAAGCTCTTAATGTGAGTCCCGTGCTGCTTGAGCGCTTCGGAGCAGTAAGCTCTCAAACGGCGGCGCAAATGGCGATAGGCGCAATGCGTGTGAGCGGAGCAGATATAGGTCTTTCGGTAACGGGCGTCGCAGGTCCCGCCACGAGCGAAGGTAAACCGGTAGGGCTTGTTTATTTGGGTATGTGTGATGCCTACGGCCTGTGGGTACTGAAGCTTTTGCTCACCGATAAGGGATATGATCGCGACGAGATCAGGCGGCGTACTTCGGTGTATGCGCTTGACCTTGTAAGGCGTTACCTTGAGTTTCCCGACTTCGGGGCGGAGCTTTACCGCGGCAATGACGATTATTGTATTACCATCGAAAGGTTGTTCGATTTTTCGGTCGACAGAGCGTATATCAACACGCTTGCAAAGTGCCGTCCGACTGCCGAAAAAGCTGATACGGACACGAACAAAGTATCGGGAAGTGTACGCCCGGGAGATGCCGAGCCGTCCTCCGACCGCGATCCCGAAAACGGGGTGCCGAGCGGCAAGCACACAGGCGTTCTTACCGACGATGAAATAAAAGTAAGGATGTTTTCATCTGCTGCACCGACACGGGTGAATACGGTCGATAATGCCGCGGCAGACGAAGCGGCTGACATTCTTCGCAGAATGTTCCCCGAGGACATCGGCACCGAGCGCCGTTCGGAATCGGTCGGCACGCCTTCCCTCTCCGATACATCTGCTCCTTCCGACGATGCTCACCCCTCCGAAGAAGCTCACTCCTCCGAAGAAGCTTGCTCTTCAGACAACATCGGTTCTGCTGACATATCTTCTTCGGTCGATACACCCTTTTCCGCCGAAACACATTTCTCAGCCGACATGCACCTCTCCTCCGACACGATCAGCGTCGGAACGGATGCGGATGCAGATGCAGGCGCGCATACAGATACCAATACAGATGCCGACACAGGCTCACATACAAGCACAGACGCAGACATCGGCGCTGATAATAAGTCTGCCGTACAGGATACGGATAGCGGTGACGATATGACCGCCGCCGACGACAGCGTGCCGCACGACGGCGAATCAACCGTTTTTGAGACAGACCCGTCAAACGAAAACACCGATCCGACAAAAACCGAAAAAGGTAAAGCGCGAAGATTTTTAAGCGCGGTCTTGCCATGGGTCGGTGACAGTGTTCCGATCATGATCGGAAAGATCGCCCTGATCGCGGTTTGTCTTCTCTCGATCGCGTTATGTGCATATGTTATATCCGACTTTGCCGCCGTCGGAAGGCAGCGTGAACTTACAAAAGAGCTTAATTCCGCATATAGGGAGGCATCTCTCTCGGATGACGCGGATACCGTCAATGAAAACGGTATATATAAAAAGTTCG
>CAKRVQ010000062.1 GCA_934408795.1 uncultured Eubacteriales bacterium | reverse complement strand
AAGCAGGCTCGGTCGCACAGACACTTGAGGTGCTCCGCCGCGGAGGTGCGCTTGAATATACCGTTTTGGTTGCGGCGACCGCAGGTGAGTCGGCGTCAATGCAATATATCGCACCGTTTTCGGGCTGCGCATATGCCGAATACTTTATGAGCCTCGGTAAGGATGTCCTGATAGTGTATGACGACCTCTCAAAGCATGCCGTCGCATATCGGTCGATAAGCTTACTGCTTGAGCGCTCACCGGGCAGAGAAGCATACCCCGGCGATGTTTTTTACCTGCATTCGAGATTGCTTGAAAGATCGGCGCACCTCTCGGAAGAAAAGGGCGGCGGAAGCATAACAGCACTGCCGATAATCGAAACGCAGGACGGCGATGTTTCTGCTTATATACCCACGAATGTTATATCGATCACCGACGGTCAGTTGTTCCTTGAAAGCAGTCTTTTCTTCGCGGGACAGAGACCTGCCGTGAATATCGGTCTGTCCGTCTCCAGAGTCGGCGGCGCCGCTCAGACCCCCGCTATGAAAAAGGCAGCGGGAACGATCAGACTCGATCTCGCCCAATACCGCGAGATGAAGGTGTTTACCCAGCTTGCGGGCGATCTTGATGAAGAAACGGTGAATTCCCTTAAATACGGAGAGGGTCTGACCGCTTTGCTGAAGCAGGAGCAGTACCGCTCGTTTGATATGCCCGAACAGGTCATTATGCTGGTCGCCGCACTCGGAAAAACGATGCTCGGAGTGGATGCCGAGAATATGCCGTCTTACAGGGACGGATTGCTTAAATATGTAAGGCAGACACACCCGGAGATATTCTATGAACTTGAGACGACCGAAAGATTGTCCGACGGTCTGCGTGAAAGAATAGTTAAAGCTGCAGCCGAGTACAGAGCGGCGAACGGAGCTGATAACAATGTCTAACGCCCGCGAGATCAAGAGCCGTATGGAAAGCGTTGCGGATACCGAAAAAATGCTTGATGCCATGTATATGCTGGCGTCAAACAAATTCAATTCCGCAAAACGCGAATTCGGTAAAGCGAGGATGTATTTTGATGCGCTCAACCGCGAGATCGCCATGGCGGTAGAGGGAGCGGGCGTTGTCGATAGCGGCTGGCTCAGGTGCGGTAAAGGCGTGCCTTGTTTCCTTGTCGTCTCTGCAGACCGCGGATTTTCGGGGTCGTACAGTCACAATATAGAAAAATGTGTCAGAAAGACGGCTTCCGATCATCCGGAGGCGGTGTTCCTCGTTGTGGGAGATCACGGCAGAGAAGCATTTATAAAACAGGGGATAAATGTTGATAAAAACTTCCGTTATTCACCCGATGAGCCTACGCTCCATACCGCAAGAAAGATAGCAGAGGAAATAACTGAACGGATAGAAGGCGGAGAGTTTTCGGAGTTGTCGGTCATTTATACCGACTATAAGGCTGAGGCAGAGTCAAAAGTCACCGTTAAACAGCTTGTTCCGTTTACGGGATGCGAACAGTCAGACGGTAACGACCGTACAGTCTCCTACGGCGGCACGACCGATAAAAGGAAGACTGGCGGCTTGACCGACGACGGGATGTCCGACAAAAGCAGGGTCGGCGGGGGAGCGACTGTCGGCGAGGGCTCCGCAAATGGTACGATAGAGTATTATCCGTCTCCGACCGAGCTTATAGAAGGCTTGATGTTTCCTTATCTCGTCGGTTTCGTTTACTGCTCGTTGATGCTCGGATACTGCTGCGAACAGAGCTCAAGAATGGCTGCGATGGATCAGGCGGTGAGCAATGCCGACGATATGATAAAGGAGCTCACGACCGAGTACAGAAGGATCCGTCAGAACGCAGTCACAGTCGAAATAACGGAAATATCCGCAGGCGTTAAGGCACTTAAAAATGCTAAAGGGAGGCAGTCGAATGAATAAGGGTATTATTGAAAGCGTTTCGGGACATATAGTCGATGTCAGATTTGATGAAGGTCGACTCCCTCCCGTAAAAGAGGCTCTCCAAATAACGGTTTCCGGAGAAAAACGCGTTATGGAGGTTGCCAAGCATATCGACGAACACACCGTTCGCTGCATAATGATGGCGGGCAGTGAGGGAATAGCGCGCAAGATCGAGGTTATCGACACGGGCTCGCCTATTTCGGTCCCTGTGGGACCGTCGGTTCTCGGCAGGATGTTCAATGTTCTCGGTGATACGATAGACGGAGGAGCTCCGATCCCCGATGACACGCCGCGCAAGAGTATCCACAGACTGCCGCCCCGCTTTGATCAACAGACCACCGAATCAAGCGTGCTTGAAACGGGAATAAAGGTTATCGACCTGCTTGAACCGTATATGAAAGGCGGAAAAACAGGTCTGTTCGGCGGAGCCGGCGTCGGTAAAACGGTACTGATACAGGAGCTTATCCATAACATTGCAACCGAACACGGGGGGTATTCCGTGTTTACCGGTGTCGGTGAGAGAAGCCGCGAGGGCAACGATCTTTGGAATGAAATGAAGGCGGGCGGGGTCCTTGATAAAACGGCACTTGTGTTCGGACAAATGAACGAAGCACCGGGTGTTCGAATGAGGGTGGCACTCTCGGGTCTTACAATGGCTGAGTACTTCCGCGATGAAATGAATAAGGATGTACTTCTGTTCATAGATAATATCTTCAGATTCGTGCAGGCGGGCAGCGAGGTCTCGACATTGCTCGGCAGAATGCCGTCGGCAGTCGGATATCAGCCTACGCTCGCTTCCGAAATGGGCGCCCTTCAGGAGAGGATCACCTCTACATCGAACGGTTCGGTTACTTCGGTCCAGGCGGTCTATGTACCTGCGGACGACCTTACCGATCCCGCACCTGCGACAACATTCGCCCACTTGGATGCAACTACCGTTCTCAGCCGAAAGGTGGCGGAGGAGGGAATATATCCTGCGGTCGATCCTCTGCAGTCGACATCGCGGCTTTTGAACCCCGATGTCGTCGGAAAAGAACACTATGAGACCGCGAGAGAGGTCCAGAAGATACTTCAGAAGTATACAGAGCTGCAGGATATTATCGCCATACTCGGTATAGATGAGCTTAACGACGAAGATAAGCTGACGGTGTCGAGGGCGCGAAGAATCAAGAAATTCCTTTCTCAGCCCTTCTTTGTGGCGGAAAAGTTCACGGGAGCACCGGGAAAATATGTAAAAGTGGAGGATACCGTAAATGGCTTCGGTGCAATAGTGTCAGGTGAGGCAGATAAGTATCCCGAGTCTGCATTCTTCAATACCGGAACTATCGACGATGTCGCGATCGCCTCAAAACAGAGAGATAAGGAGACGGTCTGATGGCGACATTTTACCTTACCGTCTTAACACCCGACAGGATGTTTTACAGCGGAGAGTGCGAATCTCTGGTTTTTCCTGCGTCGGACGGAGCTTTCGGTGTCAAAGCAAACCACTCACCTTTTGTGTCACTGGTGGAACCGGGCAGTCTGAAACTTCGAAAGCCTGACGGCGAGGAGATACTCGCCGCCGTTTCGCAGGGCATTGTCAGATTCGAAAATGATTCTGCAATGGTGATAGTGGCGTCGGCGGAAACCGCGGAGGAGATAGACGAAGAGCGCGCAAGAAGAGATATCGAAGCGTCCGAAATGCATATGAAGAACCGTAAGACCCTGCTTGAGTACAGACTTGCAAAACTCGGTCTTGCAAGAGCAACTACAAGACTGAATGTCAGATCGAAAGCGACGGGTAACACCTCGCGCGACAAGTAAGGACCTCCGACTCGGCTAAGGAAATCACCGAAAAATTATAAATCATAATGACCGCCGCACCCGATAAGGTCATATCGCACCTGTCGGGTGCGGCATATAAACGAAATATAAAACTATGGAACATAATCTTACAAGCGGCAGCGTCTCGCAATCGGTAATACGCTTTTCACTGCCGTTTCTTCTTTCATACTTTTTGCAGACCCTCTACGGTATGGCTGATCTGTTCATTATCGGTCAGTATGAGGGTGTGGCAAGCACGACCGCCGTCTCTATAGGCTCACAGGTCATGCATATGCTTACCGTGATGATAGTCGGTCTCGCAATGGGAACGACTGTTTGTGTGGGCAGATCGGTCGGCGGCGGTAACTTCCGCCAGGCGGCAAAGGATGTAGGCAATACCGTGATACTGTTTGCTGCGGTATCACTGTGCCTGACCGTTTTACTGTCACTGCTTGTCCGCCCGATCACCTCGGTGATGTCGACCCCGGAAGAAGCGGTTGACGGTACCGTGATATACCTCACCGTCTGCTTTTTGGGAATACCGTTTATAACGGCATACAATATCATCAGCTCCGTGTTCCGCGGTATGGGCGACAGTAAAAGCCCGATGTACTTTATTGCCGTGGCGTGTGCCGCCAACATTGCCCTCGATTACCTGTTTATAGGAGCACTCGGACTCGGACCTGTCGGGGCCGCTCTCGGAACCGTCGTCTCACAGGCGATAAGCGTCGTCGTTTCCCTGACGGTGATATTGAAAAAGCGCTCGATCCCGATGAAAAAGGACGACTTCAAACCTTCGCGGGATACCGTCGGCAGAATACTTAAGATCGGCGTGCCGATAGCATTGCAGGACGGATTGATCCAGATAGCTTTCATACTGATAACCGTCATAGCAAACAATCGCGGACTTAACGATGCTGCTGCGGTCGGAATAGTGGAAAAGATTATCGGATTTCTGTTCCTGATACCTTCGTCGATGTTGTCGACCGTTTCTGCGCTCGGCGCACAGAATATAGGAGCAGGAAAGCCCGAGCGCGCCCGCGAAACCCTTTGGTTTGCGGTGCTGATCGCCGCTTCGTTCGGACTTGTTTGCTCGATCCTTATGCAGTTTATAAGCGAACCGACGGTCTCGCTTTTCACAAATGCCGATGCAGAGGGAGGGGCAGAGGTCGTAAGACTCGGCGGCCAGTACCTTCGCGGCTATATATGGGACTGCATATTCGCGGGTATTCATTTCAGCTTCAGCGGATATTTCTGTGCCTGCGGCAGATCAGGACTCTCATTCCTTCATAATATCATAGCGGTGGCGCTTGTGCGCGTTCCGGGCGCATACCTTGCATCAAAACTATTCCCGACCACATTGCTTCCTATGGGTCTCGCGACCGCAGGTGGATCGCTTGTCTCTGTTGTTATCTGCCTGATACTGTATTTTGCAGTCATAAAAAGGACCGGGCACGGTCAAATAAAAAACGCTTCCCGTTGATCGAGCCGAACCTGGCCGATTATACCGGAAGCGTTATTGTGTTTCTAAAAGACTTATGCCATGAGTTAAACTCCGGTCTGCTTTACAAGAATCTCATGCATAATAAACATAAGAATAAGGAAGATGAGCAGATAGAGAGGAAACAAGGCGACCGTGATGTGATTTGCGATCAGACCGAAGAGGGGAGGCATCGCGCAGGTGCCTACATACGCACTTGCCATTTGAACCCCTATTACAGCCTGAGACTTGTCGGCGCCGAAATGAGACGGAGTGGAATGGATTATGCTGGGATATATCGGTGCACAACCCAGTCCGATCGTAATAAGACCCGCCAGTGAAAGGGCATTCGGACCCGGTACCAACATCGCCGCGATACCTATCGCGATTATTACGATTCCCGCACGGATCATTTGCGTGTCGTTAAGTTTCATCGTGACAAAACCCGAAAGAGCCCGCCCGACGGTTATCCCGATGAAAAACAGAGCCGCAAATTCGGCGGCGGTCTCAGGCGGGATGCCTTTGCTTACACTGAGGTAGCTGCTTGACCACAGACACGCGGTCTGCTCTAAAGCGCAATAACAGAAAAAGCATATCATAACGGATTTGGCACCCGGGATACCGATGATCCTCTTAAGGGTCAACGGCTCGGATCTGACATCACTTTCATCCGTGTCCGCAGAGCGACCTTTATTCCACAACGGGAGACTGATGACAAGTACAGCGGTGAGAACGACCTGAATAAAGCCGATATACCGATATCCCGCGCCCCAGCCTTTTCCGTGAGAGAGTGCGTAGCCCATAAAGTACGGTCCCGCCGTCGCTCCCACGCCCCACATACAGTGCAGCCAGCTCATATGTCTGCTTTTGAAATGAAGGGCGACATAGTTGTTGAGCGAAGCGTCGACGCTGCCTGCACCGAGACCGTAAGGCACCGCAAACAGACAGAGCATCAAAAACGAACGGGAAAAGGAAAAACCGAAAAGGGCGAACGCCGTCATTCCCACACTCACGGCGGTAACCGCGCCGGTGCCGAGCTTTTTTGTGAGCCTGTCACTCATAAGGCTTGATATTATGGTTCCGAAAGCGATTATCATCGAAATGATCCCTGCGTACGATAGCGGCACCCCAAGCTCGGGGTTCATTGAAGGCCATGCCGCTCCGAGAAGCGAGTCGGGAAGACCGAGACTGATAAACGCAAGATATATGACTGCCAACAGTAAGTGTATCAT
>CAKRVQ010000061.1 GCA_934408795.1 uncultured Eubacteriales bacterium | reverse complement strand
GCCCGAAAGCGACCGAGATCAGCGTTGAGACAGACGGCAAAAACGAGCAGCATGTAGGTGTCCTGAATGCCTTTGCCGCCGCGATCCTCAGAGGAGAACCGCTTATTGCGGACGGATCCGAGGGTATCAACGGTCTCACACTCTCAAACGCCATGCATCTTTCGTCATGGCTCGGCAGGGAAGTGGATATTCCCTTTGATGCCGACCTTTACTATAGCGAGCTCCAAAAGAGGGTAAAAACATCCAAAAGAAAGACCGAAGTCAAAAGCGTCACGGTCGATCTCTCAAACACCTATTCGGGTAATGACGGAAAATGATGAAAACCGAAAAACAACTCCGCATCGGCGTTATCGGTATAGGTAATATGGGCTCCGCACACGCCGCCTCACTTTATAACGGTAAGGTGGACGGTTGCCTGCTTGCGGCTCTGTGCGACATAAATGAAGATAAGCGCAGATCTGCAAAGGAGCATTATCCCGATGCGCCGATTTTTTCTTCAAGCGATGAACTGATAAACAGTAATACCGTTGATGCGGTGATAGTTTCGACGCCTCACAGATTTCACACGGATATTGCAGTGTCGGCGATGAGAGCGGGAATAGATGTCCTTTCCGAAAAGCCTGCGGATGTCATATATTCGAAGGCACAAGAGGCGGTGAAAGTCGCAAAAGAGGAAAAACGCGTCTATGCTCTTATGTTCAACCAGCGCAACAATCCGGTTTACACAAAACTGAACGAATTGATAAAGAGCGGAAGTCTCGGCAGGATCAAAAGGGTCGACTGGACCGTTACAAACTGGTACCGTACTCAAAAATACTATGACTCGGGCGATTGGCGCGGAAGCTGGTCGGGCGAAGGCGGCGGAGTGCTCATAAATCAGGCGCCGCATAACCTTGATATGATAAATATGCTTTTCGGATTGCCTAACAGTGTATATGCAAGATGCTCGATCGGAAAATATCACAATATTTCCGTTGAAGACGAGGCAATGCTGATTTTGTCATACGACGACTTTGATCTCATATTCAGAACGGCAACGGGAGAGTGCCCCGGCACCAACAGAATGGAAATAGCCTGTGATATGGGAAAGGTCATCGTTGAAAACGGCAAGATCACCTGCGCGCTTCTCGATGAAAGCGAAAGAAGGTTGTGCTTTGATTCAAATGAGTCGTTTCCGTCTTTCAGCGTAAAAGTTACCGATCTTGTAACCGAGGGAGCCGATACCGCGCATATAGGAATAATCGATAATTTCCGCGATGCCATTCTTTACGGAGCACCTCTCACCGCAAGCGGAACAGACGGTGTTAATGAGATAATGCTCTCTAATGCGGCGTACCTGTCCGCATACACCAAAGAATCGGTAGAGCTTCCCCTCGCGGACCCTAAAAAGATCGAGAAACTTTTGTTGAAGCTTTCCTTAAATGAAAAGCGGGTATGTAAGGATAAATCGACGCAGTCACTCAGAAACGATTACAGTGAGCGCTGGAGCGTTAGGTGGTAGCTGCCTGCCTCTCGTTAAAGTAAGATAAAAAATATGCGCCGCCCGCAGCCGCACTTGAGCGAGCCGACGCAATGATATCCTTTATGCTCAAAATACATCCTACAGCTCGCCCCACGTGCGCCGACGGGCGGCGCCCCGATGCATATAACTTCCCATAAAAAGTCACCTTAAAAAGTCATCGCGGAAACGGAACTAAAGAAAAAAGGCACTCGGCATGAGCCGAGTGCTTTTTTTCTTGGAGCGGATAACGGGAGTCGGACCCGCCTATTCAGCTTGGGAAGCTGACATTCTACCGATGAATTATATCCGCATATGTGCAATCAGCAGACAAAACAGAACCGATTCCGAATGAACGATCCTCCGTCTGCCGCATATGTATTTTACCACAAACATAACCGCTCAGTCAAGAGCGAAAAATAAAATAAGAATAATGTGGAATTCGCAGCGCATTCGTGTTATAATTTCAGAAAGATGAAAATATTCATGATGTAAACAGCGTGGCAGACAGTCAAACGGCAAGACGGTGTGGAGATGTGAAATGATAAGCTACAGTGATGTTGTTAACAACGAAAAGGTAAGAACTTTTATTATGAAGGCGGATGAATCCCTGATCGCCCTCGGCTATACAGAGCATAGCTTTCCGCATGTAACGCGTGTTGCGGAAAAGGCAGCATATATATTGAGTACCCTCGGATACTCGGAGCATGATGTAGAGACCGCAAGGATCGCAGGGTTCCTGCATGATATCGGTAACCTTGTAAACCGCGACGACCATTCCCAGTCGGGCGCCGTTATGGCTTTCAGAATTCTCGATGAAATGGGTATGGCTCCCGAGGATATCGCAACCGTCGTCACCGCGATCGGCAACCACGATGAGGGAACGGGTGTTGCGGTGAATGCCGCCTCCGCAGCTCTTATTTTGGCGGATAAATCAGATGTCAGACGCAGCAGGGTGCGAAATTCCGATATCGCCAGCTTTGATAAGCACGACAGAGTCAATTATTCGGTTGAGCGCGCAGAGCTGAAGATCTCGGACGATATGACAAGCATTGTACTTGATATAATAATAAATACCGAAATGAGCTCAGTTATGGACTATTTCGATATTTTCCTCGTGAGAATGAATATGTGCAGAAAAGCCGCGCTCACACTCGGACTTAAATTCATATTTGTGATCAACGGTCAGCAGCTGATTTAAGTTATACCGCGCAAACTTCAATCCGACCGACCGAGGCGGCATCGGTAAATGATAATAACGGATCAATAAACAAAAATAATATTAACGGTATCAATGTAACAAAACGGGCACTTGTTCGGTTTCTCCGATCGAGTGCCCTTTTTTTATTGTAATATCGATGAGTCATTATTGCAGAATTGTTGCGTATCTTTGCAGCTTTGATGCACGCGTCAACTTAACGGCGTAATTAGGTGTCTTCCGTAAGCTTTTAAGCATATAATGGAATGCGCAAGGCATAGGTTCAAACATCAAGATCGTTCTGATTACCGAAATTAACGAGACGAAAATGGAGAATAGACCTAAGAAGTGTGATCCTAAGACCTTAAGCGCAAGAAGAAAAAATACAGGAGGAATAAATATGGCAACATTCAGAAATCAGGCGACACTTGCCTATAACGGTCAGACGACACAGTCAAATGTCGCGGTCGGCGATATTATCAGCTCTTTGACCGTAACAAAGACCGCCGTCGCAAACAGTTATCGCGTCGGCGATAAAGTCACCTATGTTGTTACCCTTAAAAATGCAGGAACTGCTGCTATTACGGGTCTTACCCTTACCGATAACCTCGGCGGATATACAGTAGGTGCGGGAACGGTCTATCCTTTGACCTATACGGCGGGTTCACTGTTGTATTATAACAACGGAACCGCGGCAACGGCACCTACCGTCACGACCGCACCCGCGCTCACAATAACTGGAATAACAGTACCTGCGGGCGGAAACGCAACTCTCATCTACGAAACGACAGTTAATAGTTTTGCACCGCCGACAAGCGGAGGAACCATCAACAATATCGTGACTGTGAGAGGAACAGGTGTTACAACTCCCGCTGAGGCGACCGAAACAATAACCGCATCAGCTGCGCCGAACCTCGTAATTACAAAATCAGTCTCGCCGTCCAGTGTGACCGAAAACGGAATACTGACATTCACATTCAATGTTGAAAACTACGGCAACACTGCATCCGACACGACCGCAAATGCGATCCTTACCGACACATTCAATCCCTTACTGTCTAACCTTACGGCAACCTATAACGACACTGCATGGGTCCTCAATACAGATTACACTTATAATACCGCAACGGGAGAGTTTGCTTCACTTGCGGGCAAGATAACCGTTCCTGCCGCAGCATTCACACAGGACACGACCACAGGCGCCTGGACAGTGGTTCCCGGCACTGCGACCGTAGTAATATCGGGCACGGTCTGATATATCATAGACCGGCCTTCGTATCGCAGCACGACACATTCGAAAATTGATCGGTAAAGATCGGTGGACATCTTTACCGTGATACACCGATAAATCTTCCCGAGGCACAACAGAAAATCGAATATTAAACCCACTTGTGCCGCCCACCGTACGCTTGTGAGCAAACGACCTCGCCGTGCAGCCTGCGCGCCGACGGGCGGCGCCTTCTTACCCGCAAATATGGTCAGATATCGACATGTTGTGAATAGTGAAGAGCGAAAAGTGAATAAGTAAAAAATCCTCATTCTTAAGAATGAGGATTTTTTGGTGGAGACGACTGGGCTCGAACCAGTGACCCCTTGCATGTCAAGCAAGTACTCTAACCAACTGAGCTACGCCTCCGAACAAACAATATATTACCACATTGCTTCGCCGATATCAAGTGTTTTTTATCATAATGCCAAAATTATTTTCCGAAGCGTTATTTTATTTGACTGAGGGCACAATATGCGTTAAAATACATTATGAAGAAAACGACCGTTACCGCGGCTTAAATGAATGCGGATCGGTCATAATTATAAAGTGTGTAGGCAGGGGATTATGAAAAGAAACTATCCTAAAATAACCGTCACGGGCAAGTGCGAAAAGTTCCTTAAAGACGGTCATGTGTGGGTCTATGATAATGAAGTCATATCGGGTGAAAATTTGTGCCGCGACGGCGAAATAGCGGATGTTTTGTCGGAAAAGGGCAAATGGCTCGGCGCGGGATTCTATAACTCAAATTCAAAGATCAGGGTGAGGATCATATCAAGAAATACAAATGATAGGTTCGACCCCTCGTTCTGGCACCGCAGGGTCGAATATGCGGTCTCCTACAGAAAAACCGTTATGGGCGATGATTTCGATTGCTGCCGCCTGATATTCGGTGAGGCGGACGGCATTTCGGGCCTCACGGTAGATAAGTTCGGCACAGTCATTGTGACGGAGGTGCTGTGCCTCGGAACAGACAGAATAAAGAGCGTTATATATGATGCCCTTGTTGATGTCCTTGCCGCCGAAGGATGTAAAGTATCGGCGATCTATGAACGCAGCGATTCGCCTATCAGGGCAAAAGAAGGACTTGAACCGTATACAGGGTATTATCTCAAACCCGATACCGATGACGGAGGAACGGTTCGAATTACCGAAAACGGCATAAAATACGATGTTGATTATATCAACGGACAAAAAACCGGATTTTTCCTTGATCAGAAGTATAACCGACTCGCCGTTTCAAGGATTGCGGGCGGAAAAAGGGTGCTTGATTGTTGTACGCATACCGGAGCTTTCGCACTCGGCGCGGCTGCAGGCGGTGCTGCTTCGGTAACGGCGGTCGATATCTCGTCGGATGCCTTAAAAAGTGCAGAACATAATGCCGGCATCAACGACCTGTCCGACAGGGTGGAATTCGTCAAGGCTGATGTTTTTGAATATCTCACTGCGCTCGCAAAAGAACGAAAGGGCGCATTTGACTTTATTGTTCTTGATCCGCCGGCGTTTACAAAGAGTGCGGCAACCGCCCGAAACGCTTACCTCGGCTACAGAGAAATTAACACACTTGCGCTGAAAGCTCTTCCTCTCAGCGGCTATCTTGCGACCTGCTCCTGCTCCCATTTTATGACGGAGGAAATGTTCGCCCGTATGCTTGCCGACGCCGCAAGACTGTCTGACTCACGGCTCCGTATTATTGAGATCAGACGCCAATCACCGGATCACCCGGTGCTTATGGGCGTGCCCGAGACCCTGTATTTGAAATTCTATTTGTTACAGAAGGTATAGGAAACTGCTATGAAGGTTAGATTAAATACAGACGAAAACATCGTAAAGATAGTAAAGGAAGGCCTTAAAAGAACGGGCGGATATTGCCCCTGCCGCACCGAGCGTACCGAAGACACAAAGTGTATGTGCAGGGAATTCCGCGAACAGATAAAGGATCCCGACTTTGAAGGCTATTGCCACTGTATGCTTTACTATAAAGAAAAGTAATGCATAAAGTGAAATCCAAAAAAGCAAAAAAGAAACGTAATAACGAAAGGATGTAAATAATGAATATTCTGAACGAGACCGAATTTAAGAATCTGCTTGCCGAAGGCGGCAGAATCGTTACCGACTTTTATGCCGACTGGTGCGGACCCTGTGCAATGCTCGCACCTGTCATAGAAAACCTGAGCGCAAACCACGACGATGTCGAGTTCGTAAAGGTGAATGTTGACGAATCACAGGATCTTGCCCGTGGATACGGTATCGACGCGATCCCTTGCGTTATCTGCTTTGAAAACGGACTCGTCAAAGCAAAATCGGTCGGATTTGCCTCCGAGCAGCAGCTTGAGGAACGCCTCGGATTATGAAAAGCGCAGAAAAACTTTTTTACTCCGACCCCGAGACCTTAGTCTTTTCCGCCGTCGCGACCGACTGCCGCCCTGCAGCTCCCGACAAAACCGACAAAAACGAAAGGTATGAGGTTACTCTTGACCGCACC
>CAKRVQ010000060.1 GCA_934408795.1 uncultured Eubacteriales bacterium | reverse complement strand
GTGAGACCTATCAATACCCCGCCGAAAAGCGACCGTCCGCGCCCATAAAGAGCGCGGACGGTAAATCGGTCAGAATACAAACGCAAGCTGTTTATTTGACCGACAAGCATATTATTATCAGCGCATCGGTCTTTTATTCTGTTTTTTTGAAAAAATTTATCAGCGCCTGAAAGTTTGGTTCAAAAGACGGAATGCGGGCAGGGGTTGAAGCTCGCCGATTCCGAGCATAATGCACATTGCAGAGCCGGCGCAGGAAACAAACCGACCGCAGGCAGCGGCTGCCCGTTTGCCGGCCTATATATCATAATTACAATTGACTTTGAAGACTTAAAGTCGTATTATTATTTAGAAAAAAGTATTGAGCCTCCGTCAGCTCGGTATCGGAATAAAGATCAAAAACCAAAGCCCGAAAAGTCAAAAGCAAACGCAAAGAAAAAGGGAATGACGGAAAACGGCGGCAACAACAATGTATATTTTACCGATGTGTTCTGCATATTGAAAAGAAAATGCGGCATCGGTCGTTCGGAGGAGTAAAATGTCAAAGCAGCTTGATAAAATATATGATCCGTCCTCGGTGGAGGACAGGTTGTATTCGTTCTGGAGCAAAAACGGATACTTCCATGCCGAGGTGGATCCCGAGAAGGATCCTTATACAATCGTGATACCCCCGCCGAACATAACGGGTCAGCTCCATATGGGTCACGCGCTTGATGAAACGCTTCAGGATATACTTATCAGGTGGAAGCGTATGCAGGGATACAGTGCCCTTTGGGTGCCCGGTACGGACCACGCTTCCATTGCCACCGAAGCAAAAATTGTGGAGGCAATGCGCGAGGAGGGCATCACCAAGGAGGACATCGGACGAGACGGCTTCCTTGATCGCGCTTGGAAATGGAAGGAGCAGTACGGCGGGAGAATAGTGGAGCAGCTTAAAAAGCTCGGCTCCTCCTGCGATTGGGACAGGCTCCGTTTCACTCTTGACGAGGGGTGCTCAAAGGCGGTCCGCGAGGTGTTTGTCCGCCTTTACGAAAAGGGTCTTATTTACAGAGGCGAGAGGATAATCAACTGGTGCCCGCACTGTCTTACTTCGATCTCGGATGCAGAGGTCGAATACGAAGAAAAAGAGGGCGCGTTCTGGCATATTCGCTATCCGTTTGAGGACGGAAGCGGTTATCTTGAGATAGCAACCACAAGACCCGAGACTCTGCTCGGCGATACCGCCGTTGCGGTAAATCCCGATGACGAAAGATATAAGAGTATTATCGGAAAGATGCTTATCCTTCCTCTTGTGGGAAGAAGGATACCCGTTATTGCCGACTCGTATGTTGAGTCCGATTTCGGAACGGGTGCGGTAAAGATCACGCCTGCCCATGACCCCAACGACTTTGAGGTCGGAAAGCGTCACAATCTTGAAGTGATAACCGTCACGACCGACGACAACCATATCGCAGAGGGTTACGGAAGATACAGCGGTATGACCGCTGCGGAAGCTCGCAAAGCGATCGTCGCCGATCTTAAAGAGCAGGGCTTCCTTATAAAGGTCGACGCCTACAGTCATAATGTCGGCACCTGCTATCGCTGCCACAGTGTGGTCGAACCGAGGGTGTCTAAGCAGTGGTTTGTAAAAATGGAGCCGCTTGCAAAGCCCGCTGTCGCCGCCGTTCGCGAGGGAGATGTCAGGATCATTCCCGACAGGTTCGAAAAGACATATTATAACTGGATGGAAAACATCAAGGACTGGTGTATTTCCCGTCAGCTCTGGTGGGGTCACAGGATCCCCGCGTGGTACTGCGATGATTGCGGAAAGACATTTGTGTCGCGTGCCGATATGACGGTGTGCCCCGATTGCGGAAAGCCGCTTCGCCGCGACGAGGATACGCTTGACACCTGGTTTTCGTCGGCACTTTGGCCGTTCTCAACACTCGGCTGGCCCGAAAAAACGCCGGAGCTGGAGTACTTCTACCCCACGAATACACTTGTCACGGGGTATGATATCATCTTCTTCTGGGTCGCCAGAATGATCTTCTCGGGACTTGAGTATACAGGCAAGGCGCCTTTCGACACCGTACTGTTCCACGGAATAGTAAGGGATGCCGAGGGACGAAAGATGTCTAAGTCGCTCGGAAACGGAGTAGATCCGCTGGTTGAGATAGAAAAATACGGTGCAGATGCGCTCCGCTTTACACTTGCTACCGGCAATACTCCCGGCAATGATATGCGTTACTCTCCCGAAAAGGTCGAAGCGAGCCGTAATTTTGCAAACAAGATATGGAACGCCGCAAGGTTCGTCCTGATGAACCTCGGTGATGACGAGCCCGCCCCGCATCTTCCCGAGACCCTTGAGCTTGAAGACAGATGGGTCGTTTCCAAGTACAATCGCCTCGTAAAAGAGGTCACCGAGAACCTTGATCACTTTGAGATCGGTCTCGCGGTCACCAAGCTTTATGACTTTATATGGGATATATACTGCGATTGGTATATTGAGATCGCGAAAACCAGACTCGGCTCATCCGATGACAAAAAGGCATCGGCGGCGCGCAGTGTGCTTGTCTTCGTGCTTTCGAACACATTGAAGCTTCTGCATCCCTTTATGCCGTTCATAACCGAAGAAATCTGGCAGGCACTGCCTCACGACGGAGAATCGATAATGGTCTCGGATTGGCCGCGCTACGAAGAAGAATTGAATTTCTCTTCCGATGAGGCTGAGTTCGAAAGGATAATGTCGGTCATAAAGGCGATACGCAACAGGCGAAGCGAGATGAATGTGCCGCCCTCCAAGAAGGCAAAGGTTTGTATAGCCTCCGCCTACGAAGATACATTCAACGCGGGTAAGGTGTTCATAGAAAGACTCGCATATGCCTCCGAGGTCGAGGTCGGTGCGGCGTTTGATATACCCGGTGCGGTGAAAGTGGTAACCGAGGATGCCACGGTTTCCATTCCGTTGAATGAGCTTGTGGACTTTGCCGCCGAATTGGCAAGGCTCCAAAAGGAGCTTGCCGCCGCAGTAAGTGACAGAGAATTCGTGACTAAAAAGCTTACAAATGAGAAATTTGTAAGTAAGGCGCCCGTGCAGGTCGTCAACGCGGAGCGGGAGAAGCTTAAAAGGGCTCAGGCTAAGATATCTCAGCTTGAAGCGGAAATAAGCGACCTCAAAGAGAAAATGTAAGAGAGCAAAGAGGGCTTTTGTTCCCGTGATGGGGCACCCGCAGCTCTTATTCTGGCGAACGATTATCATCGTTCTGCGAAAACAAAAGCAGGCGGACTTAAGGAATAATATCCGGGTCCGCCTGATTGTTGTACGGAAGGAATTGCAATGACATATACCGAGGCACTTGAATATATCCACTCATTTTTGAAATTCGGTTCACGGCCGGGGCTTGAAAGGGTGAAACTGCTGGCGGAAAAGCTCGGAGATCCTCAAAAGGGTCTGCGCACCGTCCATATTGCGGGGACTAACGGTAAAGGTTCAACATCGCTTATGCTGCAGTCTGCCATTACCGCCGCGGGATATAAGTGCGGTCTTTACATATCGCCGTTTGTGACCGATTTCAGAGAGCGCATACAAATTGACGGAGAATACATAAGCAAGGACGATTTATGTTATTATGTAAACCGCATAAAAGGAATCACCGACACACTCTCCGAGGATGAATTGCCCACGGAATTCGAAGTGATAACGGCAGCGGCTTTTTCGTATTTTGCCGAAAAGAAGGTCGATTTTGCGGTCGTTGAGGTGGGACTCGGCGGCAGGCTGGACGCGACGAATATTATCGAAGCACCTTCGGTGTCGGTAATAACGGATATCGGTCTTGACCATACGAAAATACTCGGTGACACGATAGAGCAGATAGCTTTCGAAAAATGCGGAATAATCAAGAGAGGGTGCCCTGTTGTCACCTCCGCGCTGCAGAAAAGTGCTGCGCTTGATGTTATAAAGGGTGTTGCAGAAAAACGGAATGCTCCGCTTTACATTGCTCCCGCACCCGAAAATGTGAGCGTGACAAGAAGCGGTACGGAATTCGACCTTTGGTGCAAAAGATTCAAAACGGCAATGCCCGGGTATCATCAGGCGGTAAACGCCTCCCTTGTTCTGACGGCTCTTAATGCGGCAAATATAAATGTCGGAGAAAAAGCCGTAAAGGCGGGACTTTCAGCCGTTATGCCTGCGAGATGCGAGATGATCGGATCCGATCCGCTCATTATGCTTGACGGTTCACACAACCCTGCCGGGGGAGCAGCGCTTGCGGATGTTCTGACAAAGCTCAATGTCAGGGGTGCGGTTATGCTGCTCGGCATGATGGCAGATAAGGACACCGACGGGTACATAAAGGCGGTCGCGCCGTTTTTCGATAATGCGGTGACGGTTACCGTGCCGGGCAATCCGCGCGCGATCTCATCCGAGAAACTTCTTCAAAAATGCAGCGGGCTCATAAAAAATGTATTTGCCGCACCCGACTGCGAAGCGGCGCTTGATATGGCATTTTCGCTCTCCGAGGGAAGCGCACCGATAGTCGTATGCGGGTCGCTTTACCTTGCGGGCGATATAAGGAAAGAATTATTGAAGCGGGCGAAAAAAAGATAATTACGGCGGTTTTTGTCATTCTGCGGTCGTACCGCTTTTGCTGACAAAAGAAAATCAAAAAAATACACTCGGCGCGCAGGATAAGACAAAATCCGCGCGGACAAGCCTCTATCATTTATCGGTAGAGGCTTTTTTCTTTTCTCTGAAATGAGGTGTTGTATATGAAACTTGAAATCGTCTACGAAAAAGGAGTGCTGACAGTGCTGTTGTTCGGCGAACTTGATCATCATACCGCTCTTGCCGCACGCAATGAGACCGATACGGTGATAGAAAGAGTAAAGCCGGAGCGGGTGTTGCTTGACTTCGGAGGTGTCACATTTATGGATAGCTCGGGAATAGGCTTCGTTATGGGCAGATATCGTCTTGCGATGAAGCACGGTGCCGAGACAGAGGTCATAAATGCCGGCAGCGCAATATACAAGGTCATGAAACTGTCGGGACTTGAAAGAATCGTAAAGCTGACAAAGAAGGGGGCATAGAATATGAAAAACGAAATGAAGCTTACCGTTGATTCGCTTTCGGTCAACGAGGCGTTTGTGAGGGTGGCGGTAGCTGCTTTTGTATCATCGCTTGATCCTACGATCGAGGAGATCAACGACATAAAAACCGCAGTCAGCGAGGCGGTGACAAATGCGATCGTGCACGCCTATCGGGACACGGTGGGAAAAATATACATAACCGTATCGACCGAGGAATCCACGGTCAGGATAAGCGTAAGAGACAGAGGCTGCGGAATTGAAAACATCAAGCAGGCAATGGAACCGCTTTTTACCACCGGAGGTGAGGAGAGAGCGGGACTCGGATTTGCCGTTATGGAAAGTTTTACCGACAGACTTACCGTTCATTCAAGGGTGGGAAAAGGAACGGTCGTGACTATGATGAAGAAGATCAGGTCAAAATATGCCGGCGGCAGATGAACGTAACCGCTTTATAGAGAAGCATTACGGGCTGGTTCATGCCTGTTGTCATCGTTTTACGGGCAGAGGGGTTGACTATGAGGATCTTTTTCAGGCGGGCAGCGTAGGGCTTATAAAAGCAGCCGATGCATTCGATGAAAGCCGCAATGTCTGCTTTTCTACCTATGCGGTGCCTGTCATCCTCGGAGAGATCAAGCGGATATTCCGTGACGGCGGCACCGTCAAAGTGGGAAGAACGCTTAAAGAGCGTTCAATAAAGATAAATGCAGCAAGGGAGAGGATGCTCAAAAAAAACGGAACAGAGCCTACCGTCAGCGAACTCGCGTCTGAGCTGGCTCTCAGCGAAGAGGAGGTCATAGAAGCGATAGGTGCGGCGCAGCCCTGCTTATCACTTTCTGCACAGGGCGGAGACGGTGAAGAGGAAACGGTCGATCTGCCTGTCAATTGTGACGAGGAAATGTTTGACCGCATAGCGATAGGGGAGATCAGGCAGTCGCTTTCCGACTCGGAGTGGCAGCTGATAGGTCTAAGATACTTTAAGGGAAAAACTCAGAACGAGACCGCAGTTATTCTCGGTATGACCCAGGTGCAGGTATCAAGAAAGGAGCGCGCCATTCTTGCAGCTTTGAGGAAAAAGTTTGCTTAGGCAGCCTTATAAAGACGACAAGTGAAATTACGCCGAAAATACACCGGTTTAGGCCGGTTCGGCTCTGTTATTGTTCGCCCGGGCAAGAGGTGAGGCGGACGGGAATGCGATACGACGGCTTTGGCTGCGGCCCGGCGGGAAAGACAGAGCCGCGGGCAGCGCCGCGATGCGCGCCGAAGGCGCGCATCAAACGGGCACGGCGGCGGGTGTATGGCAAAGCCTGCGGGTGAAACTGTCATTGCGCCCGAAAGCCTAAAAACGAGTGTGATGCCGACTGCCGCCGTGCCCGTTTCGCGCCCTCTTGAAAG
>CAKRVQ010000059.1 GCA_934408795.1 uncultured Eubacteriales bacterium | reverse complement strand
GCATTACGGTGTAAGCTCCCGTGACCGAACCTCTCATCCCGAGCTCCTCTTTGTCGGCAAACAGAAATTTTACCGTCACAGGCAGCTGCCCTTTTGATGAAAGTGCCTTCGCTGCGGCAAGAAGCGCCGCACAGCCCGCACGGTTATCGAGGGAGGGTGAGCATATGCAATCCTCCGAAAGCATCACGGGGCGTGCATCAAACACCGCGGGATCCCCGATCGAAACCGTATTCTCAAGGCCGCTTCCAATGCCCGTGTCCGCATAAAGATCGCTCAGCTCGGGCGCGGTGTTCCCCTTTGCCGCAAGATGCGGCGGTACCGAGCAGAATACCGCTTTTACTTCGCTTTTGCCGAGTATCCTTATCCTCGTTGAAGGGAGCATCCTCGCATCAATGCCGCCGACCGCACCGAGCTTTACAAATCCTCCCTCTGCGATCTCGGTCACGACAAAGCCTATCTGATCGTAATGCGCTTCAAGCATTACCGTGTAATCACTGCTTCCCTTAATCGTCCCCAAAACGCCGCCGTCGGGCAACCTCTCGGTGACCGCATATTCGGAAAGATAAGCGGCTATCAACGCCGGTGTGTTTCCGACACCGCCGCACCAAGCGCTGCCGCACAGTTCGGTCAGCAGATGCCTGATCTCATTTTTCATTCTTAATCCGTCTCCTTTTTCTTCGGACTCAAAGACCGCCTTTGCGTGTAAAAAGCTTCATCCCTCGGCGGTTCCGGATCCTTCGGCTTCTTCCGATCCTTCAGTCTTTTCCGATCCCTTTACCTCTTCGGATCCTTTTACCTCTTTCGCGCTCTCGGCCGCTTCGGCTCTCCCCGCTTTTCCCGCCTTGTTTCCTTTGAAAACAAGGAGCTTGCTGAGAAAGAAATTTACGATTATAACTATCACATTTACCAGTATCTTCCTCAGGGCAAAGTTTTCAAGCACCGAAGCGAGCAGCGGCACCCCCGCGGCTTCTATGACCATTGTCACGGCGCGCGCGGCAATGAATTTTAAGAATTCCCAGACAAGCTCCCCGAAGTTCTTCGTGTGTGATCTGAACACTATAAGCTTGTTGGTCACATAAGCAAACAGAACGGCAAGTACTATACCGCTTATGTTGCTGATCTCTTCCCCGACCGACAGACCGTAGTGCAGCAAAAACGAAACAACATAATTGACTGCGGTGGTGGCAACGCCGATGACGCCGTACCTTATAGTTTCACTGTTGTACAGTCTCACGATCATCTTTTTTATTTTTTCCATATTCATCTCACAAAGCGTTTACAAGTTCTTTATAGTGCTTGCCTCTGACTACAAAATTCGGATAAGCGTCAAAGCTCGCACAGGCAGGCGAGAGCGTCACCGTATATCCCGGCTTTGCCATATCGTGCGCCTTTTCGACCGCCTCCTTCATATTTTCGACCCTCACTATCGTAAGTCTATTCGGATCATATGACGGATCCGAAGTGACCGCCTTTTCTATCTTGTCGGCGGTGGGACCGGAGAGAAGCAGAACCCTCACCTTCTCGTTTATATAAGGTGCCATGGGTTCAAACGGTATATGCTTATCATATCCGCCCGCAATGAGCACAACATCGTCGGGAAGGGCTTTGAGTCCCGCGATCGTTCTGGTGGGACTTGAAGCTATCGAATCGTTGTAGTACCTCACTCCGTCAAGCTCTCTTACAAATTCTATCCTGTGCTCGACTCCCATAAACTCTTTTGCGACACGCACTATACTGTCGGTTCCCGCATATCCCCATACCGCCGATATCGCGGCAAGATAGTTTGACACATTGTGATCCCCTAATATCGCTATGTCGTCGCGGTGCATCACGGGAGCGGTTATTCCCCTGTAGGAAATGTTGAGCATACCGTCACTTCCGAGCCAGGCTCCGTTGCGCACCTTGCCGTTCATGGAAAACTTCATAAGCTGACCGCGCACCTCGGAGGAAAATCCGTCGGTGACCGCGTTGTCGGCATTGAGCACGGTCCTTGAAAAGGCATTCTGATGCAGCAGTATATTCTTCTTGGCGTTTACATACTCATCCATATCCTTGTGGATATCAAGATGATTCGGAGCGACATTTGTCACAACGGCTATATCCGGACTCTTTCTCATCGAAATAAGCTGGAACGATGAAAGCTCAACGACCACGAAATCCTCAGGCCTGATTTTTTCAATGCGCGGCAAAAGCGGTTCGCCGATGTTTCCGCCTATGTGGACCGTCTTGCCCTCCGCCTCCAGCATCTTTGCTATAAGGGTGGTCGTGGTGGTCTTTCCGTCCGATCCCGTAACGGCAAATATCGTTGAGGGACAAAGGTCGAAAAACACCTCCATCTCGCTTGTCACCGCAATGCCGTTATCTCTGGCACGGACAAGCTCCGGCATATTGAAATTCATTCCGGGGGTGCGGAATATCATATCCACCTCAAGATTGTCAAGATACCCTTCCCCGAGCCGCAGTACCGCACCGTGACGCTCAAATTCGTCCGCCATCGGTCCTATTTGTTCGCGGGAGCGGCGATCGCAGACATACACCTTGGCACCCTTGTCGAGAAAGTTCTCCACCAACGGAGAATTGCTGACTCCGACCCCGCAAAGAGCGATTCTTTTTCCCTTTATCTGATCGAAAAAAGTTTTACAATCCATAACATCAGAGCCTCCGAAAACAGACTTTTTGCAGCCGCTGCGCCCGCCGTCCGACCGAACCGCTCCCGCCCTGCAAATAAAGGATATGACCCGTCACAAAAAGGATCACGGCCCGTTGCAAACAAAAGCGCCGTCGCACAACAAAGCAAAGCAAGCCCTCTTAAAAATATATTTTATCACATCTTTGCCGTTAAGTATACAATAATTTAAAATACCGCCGAAAAATTGAGATCGCACACCGAGCGTCGAGCACTTTTTTGGGCCCCCGCCCGCACCGCCATACCCTTACCCCTCCGCCGCCTTGCCGACACCGCCTGACTTCATAGTCTTATCGGCATCGCATTACCGCGCCGCGTTATCCCTTCCGCTGCCTCGGCACGCCGTACCCCTACCGCTCCCGTCCTGTCGTTCGCATTGCCGCCCACCCCTCAAAATAAAGCGAAAATTGATTGACTTACATCATCGGCAAAGCTATAATCAAACTTGTAAAATGCCGCGGACAAAACAAGGCGCCCCCGAGCACGATTCGGATCGGTCCGGGCGGACAGATATAACAAGCGGAAGGGTCTTATAAAGATGAGAATTGACGAAATAGATTCAAATATGAAGCATCACTCCGCCGATGAACTCGGTGAGCTTGAATGGTACGATGTCAAAAAGGAAAACACCTTCGATATCTACGGCCTTTATGACCCGCGCGGTCAGGAGGTATTCAAGCGTATGCCCACCGATGTCGCAAAAAGCGTCAGCGAGGGCGTCCTTTCCCTTCACGATATGACCGCGGGCGGCAGGATCCGCTTTTTCACCGATTCACCGGTCATTGCGATCATTGCGGAAACGGGTCCCTTGGGCGGCTTCGGCAATATGTCCCCCATCGGCAGTTCCTCTTTTGACCTCTACCGTAAAAACGAAAAGGGCAAATTCGATATGCGCGGCGTCTTCGCTCCGCCGTTTGATCTTAAAGACGGCTACAGTGCATATGTTTCGGGACTTGAGCGTCCCGCAGAGTATCTTATCCACTTTCCGTCCTATCAACAGGTAAAAAGCCTTTTTATAGGCATAGAAAAAGGAAAAACTTTGGCTCACGGCGGCAAATACCGCGACATTGCCCCGATCGTGTTCCTCGGCTCCTCTATCACGCAGGGAGGCTGCGCCTCCCGCCCGGGCAACGGATATGTCTCGGTGATCTCACGCGAACTCAATGTTGATATAGTAAACCTCGGATTCTCGGGCTCCTGCAAGGGCGAGACCGAAATGGCGGAATATGTGTCCTCCCTGCCCGCCTCGGTCTTTGTATGCGACTACGATCATAACGCTCCCGACGCCGAGCACCTGAGAAAGACCCACTTCCCCCTTTATGCACACTACCGCAGCAAGAATCCCGATACCCCCATAGTGTTCATCTCAAAGCCCGACTGGGTCTGCGATCCCTTCGCCGCCGAACGCAGGGAGGCGGTACGGAGCACCTTCGACCGCGCGGTCGAAAGCGGAGACAAAAATGTAACATTTATTGACGGGGAGCATCTTTTTGACGGCGACGGATATTATGACTGCACCGTCGACACCTGCCACCCGAACGATATCGGAAATCGCCGTATGGCTAAGGTCATCGGAGGCGCTCTGAAGGAAATTCTGGGGATATGAAAACGGACGGCCGTCTCGGCAAAACGGATGCCGTATCTTCTTCGGTTCACACATTTGACCCGAAAAACAAGCTCATCGCAGTCACCGGAGCCGCAGGAACCTTGGGCGGTCTTCTTTGTAGGATGCTGCTCGGTCACGGCGCGGAATTGATACTTTTAGACCGCAATCCCGAAAAGTCAAAGAGACGCGAAGCCGAGCTTAAGTCGGAGTTTCCCTCGGCGAAAATACACCGCATTTCCGTTGACCTTGCCGATATATCTTCGGTGACCACGGCTACCGAGCGGTTAAAAAAGCTCCCTCTTTCGGGATTCATCCATTGTGCAGGCGCCTATCATATCAAAAGGGAATTGTCCCCGCTCGGGGTGGATAATGTTTTTCAAATCAATTTCGTGTCACCCTACTATATGATAAGGGAGCTTATCCCGGTTCTTGAAAAACCTAAGAAAGAGAGCGGCGGCGAAACGCTCGTCGGTATTGTGAGCAGCATTGCCGCCGGGTTTTCATCGGCCGACAGGAATGATATCGACTTCAAAAAAAGGCATTCGCACGAAAAGGTATACGGAAATGCGAAAAGGTATCTGACCTTTTCGGTTTTTGAGCTTTTAAAAGATCGAGATTCTCCCCTCACGGCGGCGGCACACCCCGGCGTAACACCCACGGGGATAACATCCCACTACCCTCGATTTGTCTCGTCTTTGATAAAGTACCCGATGCGACTGATCTTCCCGTCTCCCGAAAAATCGGCGCGCTCGCTGACGGAAGGCTTTTTGGAACCGTCGGGCTGCTTTAAGTGGGTGGGTCCTGAGTATTTCGGTATCTGGGGTCCCCCTGAACGCAGCGACACCTGTAAATGCAGCGAAGCAGAGCGTGAATTTATTTTTCGTACTGCCGAGACACTCTTTGAAAAAATGCGATCCGCAGCGTTAAAAAGCGATACGGAACAAACCATACAAAACCAAAACACCGAGAAAAAAGGAGAACGGTTATGATATCAACGGAAATAGGTTCGATAGTCAAACATATAAGTTACGAAAAGGCGGTCGAAGCGGTCGCAAAGGCGGGCTTTGACGGTTTTGATTTGTCCATGTTCGATATGGCGAGGTTCAACTGGTCGAACGGAACGGTATCTCATACCGCATACCCTTCTGATCACGATGAATGCCTAAAATTTGTCCGCCGTCTTAAAAAGATCGGCGAGGACAACGGAATCGTATGCAATCAGGCGCACGCCCCATTTCCCTGCAACATTCCCGATATAACGGGATACCTGCCCCGCGCTCTTGAATGCGCTGCCGCCGCAGGTGCCGATTATTGCGTTGTGCATCCCCTTAACAACGGCACCATAAGGCAAAATACCGTTTTCTTCAACGGACTCCTGCCCTACGCCGAGGAATACGGCATTAAGATAGCAAGCGAAAATATGTGGAACTGGGATTTTGCAAACGATCACGCATTGCCTGCTGCCTGTGCAACGCCGGAATCCTTCACGTCCCTTCTCCGCTCGGTAAACAGTCCGTTGTTTGTCGCCTGCCTTGATATCGGACATGCAGAAATGAGGGGCGTCGGAACATCGGCAGCGGAGATGATACTCGCCCTCGGTGACGACCTCAAAGTACTCCATATTCACGACAACGACAAATGGCACGACAATCACAACATTCCTTTTTCAATGAATATTGATTTTGAGTCGGTCGCGGCAGCACTCAAGAAGATAAACTATAAGGGGTGGTACACCCTTGAGGCCGACACCTATCTGAACGATTGCAAGACCGAAGACGAAACGATCGAAGGCATAAAAAGGCTCGCCGAGGCAGCGCGTCGGTTTGAAGCGCTTTGCAAATAGATCTTCGGAGCAGCTCCCGCCCTCTCTTCACCCTCTCCTCAACCTTTCCCCGCCCGCCAAGGCAGGAAGCGCAAAAAGCACTGCAATGATGCGCCGTCATCCGTCATCCGTTATCCTTGATCCGTCATTCGCCACCCGTCAAAGTAAAAATGATAAAAACACCGCAAAAAACGCGCCGACAGGCGTGTTGCCCTTGCCGACCGACGGCAGCGATACTGAGACAACAAGCGAATCGGATCGACGCAAAAGGAAGAAAAAGCAAAATAAAACCGAACGGTGCAAAATAAGCCAAGCTAAACGAAGCGAAACGGTGCAGCGCTAAATGAGCCAAGCAAAACGGAGCGGCGCATTCTGCGCCGCTCCGACAACATACGGTATACAAAATTCAGGTGAGCCCGCGCGCACTTCTGCGC
>CAKRVQ010000058.1 GCA_934408795.1 uncultured Eubacteriales bacterium | reverse complement strand
GTCACCGCCGCCGCGCAGCCCGCTTCGGTGCAGACCGGAGGCACCAGCACCGGTGTCGTCACGGTCAAGGACCAGACGGCTTACGTGGGCGACAAGGCTCCGACGCTGGGTGAGGACAGCTATACGTTCACCGGCTTTAATTCGGAGAATGTCGCCGATTTTAATGTTTTCAGGTCCGACACGGTAATTCCCGAGGCCTCTGAAAGGCGCTTTATGTAATCACTGTAGCCCTCTCTTCGGGCAAGCATCATATTGTCCGTTCTGTAAGACGGCAGCACCTTTATATCAAACGAGTCATCCTCACGGATCAATTTATGCCATTCAAGGTTGTCGGCAGGGTCATCGGTCGTGCAAACCGTTACAACGCCCGACAGTTTTAACAACTTACGCGGCGACAGATCGTTTGTCTTTATATACTCATTTGCACGGTTCCAGATGCTCTCGGCGGTGTCACTGTTAAGTTCATCCGAAATACCGAAGTACTTACTCAGCTCCATATGCAACCAATGATAAAGGGGATTGCCTGCGGCAAACTCTATTGCTTCTGCATATTTCAGAAATTTTTCTTTCATGGGGGCGTCGCCTGTTATGTATTCTTCAGGGATACCCGCAGTGCGCATCAGGCGCCACTTATAGTGATCCGCAGAAAGCCACATCTCACCTATATTATTATACGGTTTATCCTCATATATCTCTTTCGGGGACAGGTGGCAATGATAATCCACGATGGGAAGATTTTTGATGCGGTCATATATTTTTACGGCTTCACTACAGGTCAGCAAATAATTATCTTTCATACCTCTCACCTCACTGCTTCAATTATAAGGTAAGGCACAAAATTAATCAATATAAAATAAAGCTATAAAAACATTGCAAAAATGTGTACAATATGATAAACTGACGATGAGGTGAGAATGATGCTTGAATACACGCTCACGGCAGGTCACACAGTATCCTCCGCTCCGAAGCAAAATGATTTTATAATGCATACGCACGATACATATGAGATTCTCATTTTCCTGCGCGGAGATGCCTCCTACTCGGTGGAGGGCAGCATATATTCCTTAAAAAGCGGCGACATAATGCTTATGAGAAAAAACGAAGCTCATCATCTGATATTGCGCTCCGGGCAGTTATATGAGAGGATCTGCATCAACTTTGATCCCCGCATCATTACCGATCCAGATGATCTGGGCTGCATTACCGACCTGTTTGAAGACCGACCCCTCGGTCAGAAAAACAGAATATGGGGCAGTCTTTTACACGGCAGCGACACTGTCGGATACCCTGAGAAGATAGTAAACTGCGAGAACGGCACCGTAAGGCAGTCATATCTTATTGCATATCTGTACGAGCTGAGTCGTGTTGTGAAGGAAAACGGCATCACTGACGATCAATCCGACGGTATCACCTCGCGCGTTGCAGGTTACATAAACCGTCATTTGTTTGAGGAGTTATCTCTCGATCGGATAAGTGAAAAGTTTTATATGAGTAAATCTCAGCTCAACAGGCGTTTTAAGCATGATATGGGAACGACCGTATGGAACTACATATTGACAAAGCGGTTATACTCGGCGCGTGAAATGATAATGAGCGGCGGTGCGCCCACCGACATTGCGGCAAGGTGCGGTTTTTCGGAATATGTATCGTTTTACAAGGCATACAAGAGAGAATTCGGTCATTCTCCGAAATGCAGGGATATCAATTTGAATATGGATTGACGGATGAGATGAGCGCGCCCGTGCAAGAAGTGCGTGGGCGCGCGTGTTGTGCAAGGAGGCGGCGCGTAAGGTGCGCCGCAGAGAAAAAAAAGGCGGTCGCGCTTAATGCGCGGCCGCCCCTTTTTTGTTGTGATTTAATCGGAATTAATGAATATCACCGTAATCGGAAGCAGTATCGGAAACCACGGTCAGACTATCCGACGAAGCACCTGACGAGGTCGCGGACGATGTCTTATCGGACGACGACACCGACTTAGATGATGTGTCTTTTTCACCCGATCCACCCGACATACCCGAATTTGACGGTTGTTTCGATACTGAGCCGTCCGATGAAGTGTCCGTCGACGAAGAAAAAAGGTTATTGTAGTCATCGTTATTCGGGTCGGATACCGTTTCTCCGCCGCTCGCCGTCGAATCGGAAGATGACTGATCAGCCGTCTTTCCCTTACATCCGACCGTTACGACCGATAAGAGCAGAACGGCACAGAGCGCCAATACCGAAAATTTTATATATTTCATTGACAACGATCCTCTTTAGTTATGCGGAAACTGCCCTCATAATTCTACAAGGGCAGTCCGCGTTTCTATTCATGAACAGAATCGGTGAATCTTAACCAAAGATATCTCCAAAGTCTCCCGAATCACCGCCGTCACCGGTGTAGTCGCCGGACACACCGAGAGCAGCGATCTGCTCATACGATGTAATGTTTTCAATAGAAACCTCGGGGATCTCATATATCTTTTTCATCTATTCGCTCCCCCTTCACTAATTGAGTATGTCGCTCAGCACGACCGTCGTTGTATCACCGTACACGACAGTTCCGTCCTCCATTGTGACATATGCTCTCACATATATCGGCTTGGAGTACTGAGACTGCGGTATATTCTTGATCTCAAAGGCATAGAAGTACTGTGCGTAATCCTTGCCGTAGACATCATTCGGAGTAAGGGCGTTTCCGTTTGCGATGATGCGTTTATAAACTCTTGTCGACTCTCTGTCAGCAACACCCTGACCGACATCTTCCTTAAACATGTCAGGATTGGTTAGCGAGAAGAGCCAGCCAACGGAGTTGTATCTGCTGACGCCGTCAACCGATGCAATAAAGCGGCAGTTGAGTTTATCGGAATCCGCAGTGGCTCCGTTTGTTACCTGATACTTAACGGTCATCATCTGAGTCTCAACATAGTCAGCCGTAAGATCAAGTCCGCTTTCAACGTTACCTTCATAGGTCTCGTTGCCGTTCTTCCAGCTGAGGATGAACTTGGTTCCGATACGCTCATTCTTCGGGAGCTCATCCCCTTCAATAAGTTTGAAGTTCTCTTCGGTGTCGGTACCTACGGCAACCGTAACATCTATGACCTGCTTTGCTTCAAGAGCATTGTAAGCATCGGTAAGAGCGTTACCGGCAGCCACAATTTCCGCCTTTGAGTAATCATCATACCTTGCGGAGATCCTCTTGGCATCGGCAAGAGCGGTCTTATAAGCGTCGGCGGAAACGGTCACATAGGAGTCTATGTCGGTGACCGCCGTGTTATCGATCACAGTCTTCAATGCCTCGTTATAGTACTCAAGCACATAACCCGCGTAGATGTTTGAAAGCTCAACTTCAATGTTTGCAAAGTAGAATCTCGGGGAGATCTTGCTTGCATCTTTTGAATTGTCTCTGAGAGCATCCCAAGGAGCCGTGTAATCATAGTAAAGTGTTTCGCCGTCAAGCGATGTCATATAGTATCTGATTCCGACACCGGGTGTAACGGTAAACTTCACATGGCAGGTGAATCCCGCAACTGCGATATTGGGACGGGTTCCGTTTGCAGTACCGTAGTCGGTGCTCCAGCTTGACGCTTTTGTATTTGTGAACTGTGCACCGTCCTGGATCATAACATCGCCGTTGGCATCGTTAAATGTAGTGAAACCTATTCGTTTGGCACCGGTGCCGACCGATTTTACCTTGATATCGGCTTCCGCAACATACACCTCACCCTCGGTGATGGGGCACTTACCGTCTATAAATATCGGAAGTGAACCGTAGCCGTGTGAACCGTCGGTCGTGGTGGTATTGATATATGATGAGAGACCTATCGATGCGCTGCCGTCGAATATGAAGTTATTATATGCGTTGCAGTTGATTTCAAGTGCGCTTATCTCTTCAAGCAGTGAGAGTGCATCAGCTTCGCTGACGGCAGAGCCTGCATTGTATGCAGCTACCATATCGTCAGCCTTTTTCACTGTCGCCTTTGCGCTTGTGAGATCGCCAGAGACAACATATTTGGCACCTTCAATGCCCTCTATCTTTTCGCGGTCGGCATCTGCGAGTTCACTGATCCTGTCGATGATACCTTTGGTGTTATTCACTTCATAGATTGCGATTTCCTGAGCCATTGCTTCGGTACCGTTGACACGGAAGGCAGGATTACGCTTAAAGAGGCTTGTATCTGCGGCGGTCCACTTATAGACAAGGATGCCGTTCATATAGATCTCATAACCGAACTGGGTCATAACCGCGGTATATCTGAAGTACTCGTTATTACCTATACCGACGGTAGCTCTTCCGACTTCACTGCCCTCTGCATAAGCATAGAGTGTGCCGTCCTGATAGAAGCACCATGCTTCTTTACCGTTATATGTTCCGAAGCTCCATGCGAGTCTTGAGGTATAGTCCCACTGGTCACCCGAGACAACGGGTGCGGTACTGTTATTGGACTTTTTGACGATCATCGAAAAAGCATATGCCTTTTCACTGTCGAACGTATAGCCTGCATTATCCAAACCGAAGAACTGAATGGTATTTCCGGTGTAACGATACTGCGTATATCCCTTTGAAGCAAGGGTGGCATAACGCATATCCATATACATTTCGTATCCGTTCCATGTAAAGCCTGATATTGCGTTTCCGAGCGCTGCGGTAACACTTGCATATGCGGATCTTACCAGGTTTTTCGACTCATCAAGCTCACCGTAGTTCTTAACTGTCACGCCGCTCTTATAGATCTTTATCTTGTCAAACTTGAAATCCGCGCCCTGCATATCGGTGAAACCGAACAAAGGCAGGTAATTATCGGTGTCAAGAACGCGGCCTTCGGAAGAATACTTGGCATCGTAAGCATCCTGGAAATTAAGCTTCTCATAAACAGGAGAATCGTCAATCCACAAAGACATCTCGGTATTTGTGCTGACGACCTTGATCTTATGAGTTTCGCCGTCATTCAGGAACATCTTATCGCCTGAAATGTTTATGTCTTTTCCTGCAATAAACAATCCGAAATAGCCGTTGCTTCTGATAAGGAGATTTACAACTTCGGATCCGTTTGTGCGGATCGGCAGATAGAACTGAGCGTACTTGCGATTGCCTTGAGTATAGAAATCGCTCGCGGTATACTCAAATTCGTAAGCGACCTCATCTGTCGCCTTAAAGGAGGACATTGAAGCAACCTTACTGTAAGACGCAGAGGTGACCGAAGCTGCGTTCGGGTTATCAAGAACCAGAAGAATGTTCTGTGAGCCGTAGTCGGATGATGTGTCCTTGACGGATGCCGTTACGCTGTTGAAACCGGAGGTGGGAACGGCGATACCTGTACTGTTTGATGTATTGTAAACCAACTTTGCGCCGTCAAAGTAGTTCTTGGTAAGGGGACCGAAGTCCTTATCCTGCTGAACCTTGTATCCGGGGACAAGGTTATTAAAGTCATACATCTTCTGATCATCTACATAACCTTTGAATAACTCACCCCAGATATAAGCGGTCGGGTACATCACGCCGCCGTTTGTGAACCTGACTCTTGAGAAGATCTCGGTACCGTCGATCCAGACGGATATCTTCTGAGGTTCGGATACCACGGTGATATGATGAACATTACCGTCGGCAGCAAGTTTGAATGCGTTGTTTGAAGCGATCGCGCTGCCGTTGAGCATAAGATATGTACCGTTTTTATTGACGCGGACACCCGTGTAAAGGTTTTTGTTTACTTCGGTGGTACCGTCCATACGGATTCCGAAGTTGATATAACCGTTAGTACCTAACTCATCTGCATAGAAATCAGCCTCATAAGCAAAGGTATCATCCGCATCAAAGGGTGTGAAATACTTATGATACTTATACGGAGCGTTCCAATCCGACTTACCCGCCGGATAGAAAGTCGATTTAACGGGATCGAGGAAGAAATGGACCTTATCCCACGGACCGTCGGTCACGCTGACATTGTCCCAGCTGAATTTTGTTCCGCTCTGCGTGATCCTGCCCGAGCCGGGAAGCCCTACTGCCGCGATACTGTCAAAGTAGTTGGTGTACTTTGAATCATAAACGGGCATATAAAGCTTGGAGGTGCAGGAGGTGACATCGGAGAATACTTCCCTGCTTCTGCCGCCGAATTCATCGACTGCGACAACCGAAGCCTTTACGGCATCGGTCTTGACCGATGTATCGAAAGTCACGGTATAGGAAAGCTTCGTTGCGTTAAGATGAGTTTCGCCCGAATTGACGATTCCCGCGTTTGACTCTATCCAGTTTCCGACCGCCCAACGGGTTCCGAGAAGTGTTCCGTCCTCTGCGTAGAGGTTGACCTCATAGCGGTGGATGATCGTGGAGCTCGTAGCTGTGTCAAATGTAACGGTGCCCTTGAATTTACCGTCAGCAATAACGGCATCCTCTACCGTCACCGAAGCACCGTCCGCAAATACGGGAGTGCAGGCTCTTTCCTTTGAAAAGTACCGGAGATGTGACTTATCCGCTTTAGGTGCGGGAAGAAGCCAACTGTCATCAAGGTTGCTTTCATCGGGAAGTGATACCGAATTCACTGTAACGCTCTTAACATACGCCGCCGAAATATAATTCGGTTCGCCTGAAGAGGTGGCGTTAAACGGAATATCATTGTTATGCTCTTCATCATACTCGATAGTGATATCCGCCGAGTTCTGGGCGTTCTTTACTCTTGTGATACGCATATTTCC
>CAKRVQ010000057.1 GCA_934408795.1 uncultured Eubacteriales bacterium | reverse complement strand
GTAATACACGCGCGAAAGCTTCTTATGCTTTTGGGACGCATCCCTTTTGAGCCCGCAGACAAGATTCCAGAGAGACGCCGCAATCCCCACATACATCGCGCAGGAGAACGGTATCGGATTATTGAACACGCCGAAGTTGCGGTCTCGGATGATACCGAACATCACGGCGCCCTCAACATTTGACGAATCGGGGAAAAGGATACTGATCCTCAGAAGGTACATGGCGATCCCCGCCGCGGCGCAAAGCAGTGCGACGACGGTCACGGGGAGGTTTATCTTTCTCATTTCCTCCGCCAGACCTTTTATATCCTTTTTATCGAAGAAGGCATACAAAACGAAAAACTGCACCGCCAACCAAAAATACCAGTTAAATGTAACGGCAATTTGGTTATTCAGATGCAGCAATATTGTAATGGTATATGAAACAATGAACGCAAGAAGAAGCACCGAGTAAGGTGCTTTCATAAATCTGCGTTCACCGAAAAGGTCATTCACGAGAATAAACGCCGCCCAGGCGAGCAGCACGATGCTGATGATCTCATCCGCAAAGCAGAAAAATATAACGGGTGAGAGCATCATTGCGCACACCGCCACAGACTTATATATTGTTGTATTGATCAAAAATCGGTAAATACCGCTGTTGGTTATCTTAGACATTTTATACTCCTAAACTTTTGCATATACCGTCAAGCATGCGGACAAACACTTCTGTTGTGAGATGATCGTGAAACACCTTCATAGCGCCCTCTCTCATCGAAAGAAGCTCCTCTTTTGAAAGTCCCGCAATAAGTTCCGCTTTTCGGGTCAGATCCTCATCGGATTCCGAAATATTGACTCCCGCGCCGAAATTATCAACAAATCGTGCGGTATCGCATTTTATATTATTTACAAGCGGCAGTCCGCCCTCAAGATAGTCCATTGATTTCATGGTAAGGCCCACGCAGACGGTAGGGCGCATAACATTTATTCCGAAATGGCAGGTATCGAATATCTTCTGCTTTTCGGCGGGATCGTAAACCGCTCCGTGCAAAACGACCCGTCCGCCCGCACTCTCAACGGCAGAGACGAATTCGTCCATTCTTTCGCCGCTTCCGATTATTTCCACGATGACGGTTGTAAGCGCCGACAGGGCAGCCACAAACCTTGATATCAGCGGAATGTCTATTATATTATTGACCGAACCGAGATAGCAAAGACCGATGCCGTTGTCGGGCAGCGAAGGTGATTTTTCGGTGTTCAGCGGATCCTTTGCAAGGTAAAGGGTACCGTTTGGGATGTTTTCCAGCTTCTCCGCCAACATTTCACGGTAGAGATCACATTCCGAGACCACATAATCGGCGTATTTAAGGGACCTGTCGCGCAGATTCCTCCACATGGCAAAGGGAGGAAGCGAAGCGTACTTTTTAAGGGGAAAGCTTTCGGGCCACATATCTATTATATCAAATACGAGTCTCACGCTATTGTGTTTTCGCTTATATTTTACCGCAAAATCGGCATTTGAGTTCGCGGGCAGCATAATCCACATAAGATCGGGCGAGTGCTTTTCGGCTTCCTTTATCGCCGCCTTGGCAAACTTACGGTGCGACAACATCCTGCCCACCGAAATATTTTTATTATACGGCTTTGTAGGCAGATGGATAAAGTGTTCCCTGCCCGATTCCCTCTTTTTCTTTTTTATATGGAGAAAATCGGTTGATATCACCGTCACATTATGTCGGGCTGCGAGGCGCGAGCGGATAAGCTCGGCTCTGTCCTCATACATATCGGAATTTGTAATAATAACGATATTCACAACAACATACCTTTTTGAAGCGGCGAACGCCGAAAACCGACCCGGCGGGGGCGGCGAACGCATTTGATTTATCTTTTGATTCAACTTACTTTCCGCTGCCGATTCTGCCGTTGATCTTAACAACCTGACAACGATCCGTTATCGACAGTACCGTCGGCAGCGCCGTCGATACGACGCGCGCCGAATATAACGCCCATCAAAGCAAAAAGGGCGAAAAGCACCGAAAAGGGACGCTGACAGACGGCAGGGTTCGACTCTCGTCAGCTTAACGCAAGGTATATTATACCAAAAGTTCTTCAACATTGCAACACTTTCGGGTCTATTTAGGTCCTTTTACAACTTTTGCAGCGCCGAAGCGGCAGGCTGACACGGGCGCGAAGCGGCGCCGCGCGCCCCGCAGGGGCGCGCAAAACGGGCGGCGGGAGGCAATATCATACGGCGGGCGATACGGTGACATTTTCCCGCAGAGGTAGGGTCGATGCGGATCGGGAAAGCCCCGCCGCCCGTTCGCCGCGCTTTGCGCGGCGGGCGCCGCTTCGCGCGTCCGAAAACGATCGGAAGATAACAATATCCGATCACGCTCAGGGCTTTTCCCCGCTCACCTGCCGGTACTGCCGAAACCGCCGCTCCCCCGCTCGGTACTGTCAAGTTCATCAGTCTCGTTAAACTCAATATCAAGGTAAGGCAGGACGACAAGCTGAGCGATGCGATCCCCGTCAGCCACAGTCATATCTTCATCGGTATCATTATGCAGAGCGACGATATACTCCCCTCTGTAGTCGGAATCGGCAACACCGACGCAGTTTGCGGGCCGCAGCCCTTTAGCCGCAAGTCCGCTCCTTGCGAACACTGCACCGAAATACCCCTCGGGCACGGCAATGGCAAGTCCCGTTCCTATCTTAACTGTCTTGCCCGCGGGAACGGTAACGCTCCCTTCGGGAATACAGGCGTATAGGTCGCTCCCTGCTGCGGATATGCTGCCGCGCGTAGGAATGATTGCCCGTTCATTCAGCTTTTTTATATCAATTTTCATAAGTTTGCCTCTTCCTTTTTTCTTTGTTTGCCTTTATAATATCTAACGGTACCTACTATCGCCGACCCTACTGCAAATATCTGTCTTATAACACCGACATAGGCACCTATGGCAAAACTGTACACGGCATAGCCGGATTCAACAAAGACTGACGCCGTTTTGAGCGCTCCTTCGCTCTTGCACGCCGTGGCAATCGACATGGTAAGGCAAAATGCGGCGGGAGCGGCACTGACTATGTCAAGTTTGATAACATAGATCACGGCAATTATCGCAAAGGGTATCATAAAAATCCATACCAGCAGTTTCGGCAGCTCTCTGTCCTTTTTAAGGTAAAACAGAATGGTCATGTTTCTGATTATTGAGACCGTGTTGCAGATAACACCTGTATAAGCTCCCAGCACAAAAGCCTCAGCGCTGAAAAACACGGTTGCCGCCGAGTAAAACATAAGGTATTTTGCCTTGCTGCCCTGATATGATATCACGGTCAACACAAGAGCAATAATGTCGAATACCTGCGCCAATATGTTTATTTCAAGACCGAAAACGGTAAATGTCAAAAAAATCACCGCCGCTGTAAAATTAGGTTTATCGATCCGATCGGCTCATACGGCAATAGCATCAATATCAACGATCGCATCGATCAACGATTTCATCATCCGATGACCGCATCGCTTGATGACCGCATCGCCAGATGACCGACTTCTCCCGGGGAAACGGCAGCCCCGTATCGTGATACCGTCCGCCGTTCACGAAGACAATTATATTCCGTATAGGTCTTTATGTCAACTTTGATTATATTTTGTCGCACCACCGTCTGTTTGAAAAGAGGAAAAGATATATGGAAATACTTTATTTTGACAAGGACATAATCGTTGCACTGAAACCCTCAGGCATTTTGTCGCAGGGGGATTCCTCGGGAATGAGGAATATGCCCGAGCTTTTGAAAAAGCAGACAGGCTCGTACTATGTCGAAGCGGTCCACCGACTTGACCGACCCGTTTCGGGCGTAATGGTCTTCGCACGAAACAAAAGGGCTGCGGGAAAGCTTTCCTCCGACTTTGCAAACGGTATGACCGACAAAGAGTATCTCGCAGTCGTCGCGGGCAGGCCCGAAAACGATGAGGGCGTGTTTAAGGACTATCTCTTCAAGGACACCGCCCACTGCAAATCATATACCGTCAAAACACTGCGGCGCGGTGCCAAAGAAGCCTCTCTTGAATACGGTACCGCCGGCATATCCGCTGCGGGCGGTCAGACAGTCAGTCTCGTGAAGATAAAGCTCCACACCGGCAGAACGCACCAGATACGTGTCCAGTTTTCTTCAAGAGGTATGCCGCTTTTGGGGGACGGCAAATACGGCAGCAGGATCGACTGTCCGCTTGCCCTGATCTCGCGGAGACTCTCTTTCCGTCATCCTTCGACTGGCAAAAGGCTTGAGTTCTTCTGTCCCGTCCCGAACACATTTCCTTGGAATCTGTTCAAGTCGGTTGATACCGACAATACCGTCGGCAAGCGACCTGATGACTTTGAATCGGTATAACTTCTCCCCGCGCCGTTTGTGCGTGTCATTTACGCGTACCGTTTGTGTGCCGCTTGTATAGATATAAAAGTAAAAACCGTCCCCAAAAAGGACGGTTTCATCTTTTTCTGTTTACCCTGCCCTGCCGTATGGCGCCGTTGATAACCTGCAAACAGCAGGTGGGTGTCTCTCCCGAGGTTCTTCGCTTCCAACATCCGCTCCGACGGGTCAAAATGAGCCGCGTGGCGGGAGGCCTGCAATCCGCTCGGCGAATCTGACTCCCGATAATAAAGGTTGTAGGGTTATAAGGCGATCCATTCGCGCACAGGGAAGGGTGATCGTAAGTCGATCGTGCCGTCGGCTATAAGGGCTCACGCGCATATCGGCGCGTCTTTGCGGTCCGTTTTGCCGCTTATCGCCTCGGGGGGGCGTTACTGCTCGTCTATATCGTAAAGATCCTGGAGGCGTGCAATAAAGGCGTCTGCAACGGTATCGTACTCGTCATCGTCATCAATGTTTTCGAAATACTCTTCTCCGTCTTCCTCACCGATCTTCATTATGACAAGGTCGCCGCTCTCGTCAAGCTCCTTTTGCGGATCATCATAAACGGGAAGCAAAGCCACATAGTCACCGTTTTCGGTCTCAAGGCGATCGAGTATTTCGAAACTGTACTCATTACCCTCTTCATCGGTAAGAGAAATGATATCATTGCCGTATTCGTTGTTTTCCATAGTATTCTCCCTTAACTGTGAGTCGATTCATATAAGGCGGGACTCATTCACCGCTTTATATATTTTATCCAATCGCCGATGAATAGTCAATAGCAAAGCTTGAATTACTCTCTCTTGTTTTTTACCGTTGGCCGGGTGAAAGTATACATCGGTCAAAATGTCGACCTTGTTCACACATTGTTTATAAAATGTTTATAATTTATAACACAAATGTTAATAATTTATATTGACATTTTACATAAGATGTGGTACTATATAGTCGGAGAAAGGAAGAAAGGGGTGTTACCGATGTACAGTGAAGAGCCCATAGGGCAAACGGAAGGTTCCCCTTATATGAGGAAGACCTAAAGCAGACGAACGGAGGCGATTCTTTAAAAATGAACGCGCGACTGTTTTTGAGGTTGAAAAAGATACTGGCACTTTACAAAGACTTCCCGATATAGGTCAGACCGTACGAAGTATAACGAGCAGTTGAATCTAACATTCGGTTTCAGTGTAATGCGTTTTCAATGTCAGACCCGCTCCCGTTTGGGAATAGAGTGATCGGACACCTAGATCGGGCAAGTTTCGTAAAAATTACAACTTAATCTGATTACATTTTATATATTGGTTTTACTGTCAATCAACCGAAAATAAGGGATATATGGGATGATCGGTGTTTCTTGTAAATTCAGTGTTTATTCTATTCACTTAAGAAAATAAAAGGACGGAACATGCCGATGTTTTAATATCTCGGCCCCGCGGACAAAACCGCGGGGTCTCTTTTTTTGCCTCGGGCAGCGACAAAACGGGCGCAGAAGGCAGGGTCCTGCCTTCTGCGCCCGCTTATTTTCACCGAGATCTTCTTTACAACACTTTTTACGGCACCCAACCCGATCACTTATTCTTTTCGGGAAGGATGACCGATATGCGGCCCGCAAGATTCTTTATTTCGATATCCTTATAGCTGCCGCCGTATTCTCCGTCGACCGTCCAGGCGACGCTTTCCTTTGAGACTATCCTTACCTTGGAAAGCTTTTCGAATATGATATGCTCATCCCGATATGTTCCGTCATTCAGTGTGATTGCTATGTTGCCGAATTCGAATATATTCTCAGGCTGCTTTATGAGCATGACTTCAAATTTGCCGTCGTTCAGGGATACCTTTGAGCGGTCAAACTTAAACACTCCGCCGATAGACAGTGAATTCGTGATCGCGCCGAAAATATACTTCCCGTGATGCTCAACTCCGTCGGTATACACCGCCATATCATATGCCGGGATATCCACAAGCTCCTTTGCGCCCTCAAGCAGGTAAGCAAGATGACCGAGCGCGTTTTTCATATCCTGCGGGGTCGAATATGAGGTCTTGGTGAACAGACCGAACGAAGCAACATATGAAAATGTTTTTTCATTATTGATAAGTCCGACATCAAGCCCCGACGGTTTCCCTTTCACGGCATTTTCGGCAGCCGCGACGAGCCTGAGCGGTATTCCGAGCGTCTTTGCGAGATCGTTGGTGGTTCCGGCAGGAACATAACCTATCGGCTTGTCGACTCCGCTTTCCACAAGTCCGTTGACCGTTTCGCTGAAGGTTCCGTCTCCTCCGCAGCAAACTATACGGTCATATTCGTGGGCGTGCTCCTTAACATACCGGTACGC